>JAJYNT010000138.1 GCA_021786215.1 Chloroflexota bacterium
CGAGTGGATGGTAGCTGGTGATGGCGGCATCGGACAGTGCCTCCAGGGCGGTGTTGATCATCTCCATCGCCAGCACCAACGAGATGGTCAGGATCAGCACGACCCACTCAAGGGGACTCAGCCACAACCACAGCCCTGCACCCACCGCCACCAGGGTGATTCCCAGATGGATCCTGGCGTTGCGCTGAGTCTGGAAGAGATAGAAGATACCGCGGAAACCGTCGCGGAAGGACTCAGTTAACGGTCGGGGCATCGGTCTCCGTCACCATGCCAGGCAGGCATCACTGTCAACCCGCCCCTCTTCCGAATCAACTGCCGATGTCGACTCAGTCTTTCGCACGAACCCTCAACCCTGATCGCGACTCAGTCCCATTCGCCGCAACAGCTGCTCCTCTTCCTGCCGCATCCGAGCGGCTTCCGCGGGATCCTCGTGGTCGTACCCCAACAGATGCATCGCTCCGTGTATCACCAGGAATGCCAACTCCCGATCCAGGGAATGGCCATACTCCCGCGCCTGTTCCTCGGCTCTTGGATACGAGATCACTATGTCACCCAGGGAAAGGGGCTCGTCAGGGGGCTGGGGGAAGAGATCCTTCGGTTCTTCGGGACTCTCGTACTGCTGCAGAGGAAAGGAGAGCACGTCGGTGGGCGCATCGATCCCTCGATACTCCCGATTCATCTCACGGATACCCTCGTCACCGGTGACAATCAGACCAACCGCCACGGGTCCCCCCGGCCAGCGTCCCTCCATTGCACCGGCTAGCACAGACTCCAAGAAGGGTCGGCCCACCACCCCTTCCAGGGTTTCATCCACTTCCCACTCGACGATCAGCGATGGCGCCTGGTCCTCAGGCTGGGATCTCTTGGGTTGGATTGGAGGGTTCTCCAAGCAGTCTCTCCTTGTCCGCCTCCGCCGTTGGCAACGCGGGCGGGTACTCGATCCGAGGATGATACATTCCCATGAGAATGGAAGTGAACGCCCTCTTTATCTCCTCGGCATCCCGCATGGTGAGATCGCAGTCGTCTAGTTGGCCTTCTGCCACACGCTCATCGACGACCTTGCGCACAAGGGCCGACACCACCTCTGGAGAATGGTCCTTGGCTGCCCTCACAACCGCCTCCACCGAGTCGGCCAGCATGACAATGGCGGTCTCCTTGCTGCGCGGCCGGGGGCCGGGATAGGAATACTGGGAGATGTCCACCTTGCCGTCACCCTCTCGGGAGGCCTGGCTGTAGAAGTAACCCACCAGCCTCGTTCCGTGGTGCTCGGCGATGAACTCTCGCACCCTGGGCGGTAGCTTGTACCTGTCCGCCAACTCCAACCCATCCCGCACATGAGCCGCTACGATGCGTGCACTGGTCTGAGGATCGAGGGAATCGTGGACGTTCTTGCCGTCGAACTGGTTCTCTATGAAAAAGTAAGGCCTGGCAAGCTTGCCCACGTCGTGATAGTAGGCCCCCACCCGCACCAGCAGGGCATCGGCCCCAACCCTCTCCGCGGCTCGCTCCGCTAGATTCCCCACCATTATGCTGTGGTGGTAGGTGCCGGGCGCCTCATTCAAGAGTCGCCGCAGCAGCGGCTGGGTGGGATCGGAAAGTTCGAGTAGCTGCATTGTGGTGGTTATCCCGAACATCCTGCCCAGCAGACTGAAGGTCCCGACGGTCAGTGAAGCGGATAACAGGCCATTGACCACCGAGAGCCCCCCCATCAGGGCGATACTGGCCCAGTCATCGTCCTTGGTCATCAGTCGAAACACCAGGATCACAACGAAGCTGCCCAGAGCCACCATGCCGCCAGCCAGGAAATAGGAATGAAGGCGGTCGCTCCTCCGGATCCCGAGGGGCCCCAGTACGGCGCCAACCACCCCGATAGTCGCCACCTCCAGGGAGTTGCCGGCAATGGTGGCCACCACAAGGCTAAGCAGTACTGTGACCAGAAAAGCTAGCTGCGCGTCCAGCAGCGTGGTTAGCAGCATCGCCACGGCCGAGATGGGGAAGATATAGGCCCAATAGGGTCGCCCCGGCAGCACGGCCTTGCCGGCCACCACGGCAACCACGAAAACCAGGGCAATCAGCAGCAGTCTCTTCTCATGGAACAGCAGAGCGGGCTCGAACACCCAGATGTAACCACCCAGCAGCGCCACCACAATCAGCGCGAGCAGGGCCGAAGCGCCGATCGCGTGGTAATCCACGGCAGGATTCCTCAGCCCGAGCGCCTCCAACTTCTCCAGATCGGTCGCCCTGACTACATCACCCTCCCGCAGGATCACCTCACCACTCTCTATCGTCTTCGTGACAGGGGCCACCGCATCCTGGGCCTCCTTCCGAAGCCGCTCCGTTTCGGCCGGATTGGGGGTGTAGTTCACCCTGGCATACTGCTGCACCAGGTCCGCGGCCAGTTCCCGATCCTGATCGATCGGCACAGAGGACAACCTGGCCAGCGCCTCGCCCCTCAAACCACGAAGTCTGTCGGTGGTAACCTTCTCGCTGAGCAGTTCGTACAGCACTCGAGGAGCATTGGTGGACACGGATTGCCAGCGGGTGTCATCCATGCTCACAATCAGAGAAAGCTTCTCGTCGGGGAATGTGCCATCAATTGCCTTCTGCACGGCGCTCTTCTTCGCGTCGAAGGTCATCACCGTGTTGGCTCGGGTAGCTCCGATGGACTGGAGGGCCGCGGTCATCTTGCTTCGTTGCTGGGAAGCCACACTCGGGTCGAAAACAAACACTTCCTGGACACTGTTGGCGGCCCGTTCCCGTTCGGCCTTGGTCTCGATGGCCGAGACGTACTGAACACGCTTGGGTGCTCGGATGTTGCTTTGGGCTACGTCACCTTCGTGGAGTTCATACCTGCTGGGGAGAAGGTGCATGGAGAGTATTAGGGTGAGGAGTCCGGTCAGCCCCAGGGTCAGAAGAACGAGCCGCGCGATCTTCTGTCCGTCCAGCTCTGGCCGGCCATGCGGGAAGCTGCTGTCTCGCAAAGCCACTCTTCAACCACCTTCTTCCGCGGCTATCGGGGCTGACCCCGCCGTCCTTCGCCGCTAATAGCTGGTGCTCCATTGCTGACCGCGCCGACAACAAGAAAGGCACACGCGAGGCTCCCCCGCTGTGCCTGTGGGACCACGATACTATCGAGCCAGCAGTTCGCGAACAATCTCACTGACGGCCCGCCCATCGGCTCGTCCCTTCACTTGAGGGGCCAGCCTCGACATGACCTTGCCGAAGTCACTCGGCCCCTGGGCTCCCACCTCGCGGATCGTGGCCTCGGCAGCCTGGATTATCTCCTCTCTCGTCATCTGTTGGGGCATGTAGGAGAGGAGAATCGCCAGCTCTTCCTGCTCTCGGGCCACGAGGTCAGGACGGTTGCCCTTGGTGAACTCTTCGATGGATTCGCGGCGCTGCTTGATCTGACGGCCGAATACGCCGATGATCTCCTCATCAGTCAACGGCCGCCCCTTGGCTATCGCCTCGTTGCCGATGGCCGCCCGAGCTAGCCGGATGGTGGAAACCCGGACCTCTTGACGCTTTCGCATCGCGTCCTTGAGGTCCTCCATCAACTGCTCGTTCAAACCCATTTCACGCCCTCCGGGTGCTGAACGAATTATAGGTATCCGTCTCAAAAACTGTCAAGAAATTGCCCCCGACAGAGCCCCATGCTATCATTCGGGCGCCTCAGGCCGAATCGGTTTTTCCGAGGATCCCCCCGATCAGGATAGAATCCGCGGTGGGAAGGGTGAGATTCCGGTCGCTTCCGCGATAGCTGACTGTGTTGCGCCTGGTCGCTTTCATCGATCTCAGCTTGCAAAGGAGCCCTCATGGTCGAAATAGCCGTACCCTACGGTAAGACCCAGGTCCGCTTTCAGATCCCAGACTCCGCCCCCCTGACCATGGTGAAGCCGCAATCCGCACCCGCCGCCGAAGACCAGGCGGCGGAGGTGGCCAGATCGCTGGACGAGGCCCTGGTCCGGCATCCACTCCCCAGCCATGGAAACGCCGTGGTCGTCGTCAGCGACGGTACCCGTCCGGTACCCAACACGATTATACTACCCATCCTCCTGAACAGAATGAAGGCCGCCGGGATAGCCAAGGAACACACTACCATTCTGGTAGGAACCGGGCTTCATCGACCCACCAGGGAGTCCGAACTGCCCGCCCTGCTCGGGGAACAGGTGTATCGCCGCTACAGGGTTGTGGTTCACGACGCTCATGAGAAAGATCGAATGGTCCATCTTGGAGAAACATCTCGAGGGACTCCCATCTGGATCAACCGCACCTATGTAGAGAGCGATGTTCGAGTCCTGACCGGCATTATAGAACCCCATCAATTCGTGGGTTTCACCGGAGGCGGTAAGAGCGTCGCCGTGGGAGTTGCAGGAGAAAGAACTATAGAGGGGAACCATACGTTACTGCAGGATCCGCGATCGCAGATGGGGGTC
>JAJYNT010000318.1 GCA_021786215.1 Chloroflexota bacterium
CAGCTCCGGGTCCCGGGGGAAGAGTCCGTGGCCGTATGCCCGGCGGTTGTAGTAGGCACGGCGCAGACGAACCGCCCCCAAGACGGTGTCCACGGTCTTCTCACGATAGCCGCGGAAGCTGGCCTGGTGGCCGCCTCTACGGCCCACCCCCGGGCCAAGCTGACCAGGGTCGAGATCCAGCACACGCTCCAGCAGCCTGCTGCCCAGCTTCAGCATGGCAGTGCGGATCGCCAGCTCCGCCACTTTGAGACCACGTCCTGACGGTTTCGCCAAGTGCGCGCCGCGAGCTGGCTGAGCTCGGCTACCTCGGCTTCGAACTCCGTCCGGATCTCTTCATAGAGCCCCCCCTTTGGCCGCCCCTGACGGCCTCCATGTCTTCTATAAGCGGGCGTGCTTCACAGATCTGCTCGTGGACCGCCACGATCTGCTCGACCACCGCCTTGAAGCGCTTGTAGTTGCCCACCTCACGTTGAGCCTTCTCCAATTGCGGCCCCGCCGGGATCGCCTTCGTCGCAGTCTTCCCCTGGACCGACCTGGTCAACAGGTGGAGCGGCCCGTGCCCGGGATGGCCGGACTCAGCACAAGTGCAGTACGGCTTGCCATACCGTCGGTACGTCACCGGTCAGGCTGCCGCGCCGGAAGTCTCCCACCGCAGCCAGCTGGGACTGAGGTCGGCCCCGCTCGACCTCCAGCCTCACTAGATCCTCATCTCCGGCCTCTTCCAAGGGGTCTTCCCCTTCTGTAAGTGGCACCGCTCACAGAGTGCCAACGCTCCCATCTGCAGGTCAATGCCCCTCCACACTCCCGGCCCACACCCGAGGCAATGCGCTCGCTTGACCTGCGGTGGCTCGCGAGCTACACTATACGGGACCCGCTTCCATCATCTTGTAAAGGTACCCTAGTATGAGACTTGTCACATTCGATCCGCCAAGCCGGAATGGAGGCCCGCACCTCGGGTGCCTTTCAGGAGATGTGGTCCTTGACCTCACCGCTGCAGGCGACTCCGTCGGAGGCGCAGCCGCAGCCGTGTGCCAGAGCATGGAAGCACTCGTGGCGTCGGGGCCCCAGGGTCTCACCACAGCCAAGCAGTTGGCGGACAACGAGGGATCCAGCGCGAAGTTCCAATGGGGCCTCCGCGAGGCGCACCTTCGCGCACCCCTGCAATATCCAACCCGAATATTTGCTGTAGGCCGCAATTATCGAGAGCATGCTGAAGAGGCCGGAGCAGCTCTCCCGACCATGCCCAGGCTGTTTCCAAAGTGGCCCTCGACGGTCATCGGACCCGGCGCTCCAGTCATAAAACCAGCCCGCACAAAGCAGCTGGACTGGGAAGTAGAGTTCGCCGTTGTGATCGGGCGCGATGCCAGCTTCGTACCAGCCGCGGAGGCGCTTGAGTACGTCTTCGGCTACACCATCCTGAATGACGTGAGTGCCCGTGACATTCAGTTCAGCAAACCAGAGCAGCTTACACTAGCAAAGAACTTCCGTACATTTGCCCCCCTCGGCGGGTGGATCCTCACCCGAGACGAAATACCGAATCCCGCCGAGGTCACAATTCGTTCGTGGATCAATGATGTACTCATGCAAGACTCCACGACCGAATACCTCATCTTTGATGTCCCCACCCTTGTCTCATTCATCTCAGAGGTTACTGACCTTCACCCCGGGGACATAATCTCCACGGGGACACCATCCGGCGTCGGATGCTTCCGCGAACCCCCCATCTATCTGAACGATGGCGATGAAATCAAAATGCAGCTCTCCCGGAACGAAGAGCTGCTCTGCGAACTGTCCAACCCAGTCTCTTCTGCATCCTAGCTGCAGGAATACTCAGCCCGACTCTTTGGAGGCGTAGTAAGCGATGACCAACCTAGTGGACATTAGCCTGACGCTCGATGCAGGGTACCGCATGCACACTCCCGAAGGCGTGAAAAACGTCCAACTCGAATTCGAAACAATCAAGGACTATCCCGGAGGTGCTGGACAGCTCGTAAGCGCGGTCCACATGCGCCTGCACAACGGAACCCACGTTGACGCACCCATGCACTTTGTCGAAGGGGGCCCAAGCATAGACCAAGTTCCCCTCAGCGCATTCTATGGCCCGGGACTGATGGCCGACCTCACGCACGTTGGCCTAAATGCACCAATTGCCGCGGAAGATCTTGAGAATGCGTTCAGGGGAAGGCGACTAGAGGACCAGCGGATATTTCTCCGAACCAACTGGAATGACCACTTTGGTGAGGAGGGATACGAGGAGAACTCACCCTACATCAGTGTAGGAGCGGTGGACTGGCTAGCGTCTCAGCACCCTGCGCTGGTGAGTTACGACTACTCCCATGGAAAGGACGACCCAGAGGCGCCAAGGCGCTACTACGCAGTTCGTACCTTTCTTGAGAGTGGCATCGTCACAATGGGCTACGTGACACGGCTAGCCCGGATCGACGCAGCTAGGCCCTTCACCGTTTGTGCCTTTCCACTGGCATTTAAGGGTGTGGAGTCAAGTCCGGTGCGAGCTGTTTTGGTGCAGGAGTAGGTCCGGAGCAGCACCGCTCTCGGGTCGCGAGAGTCATGGCCATGCTACAGATGTCCAGCAGACGGGGCAAGACACTCGCCCGACGGCGCGCGGGTCGCAGCCGGCTTCGACATAACTGCATCGGCGGATGGGACCTGCGCCGGAGCGTCCGAGGATGTTGATCGTAGTTGACGGTGTGAGCGTCGTATTTGACACTGCGCAGGGACCTGTAGCTGCGCTGAGCACGCTTAGTGTCCAGGTAGAAGCTGGGCAGTTCGTGTGCATCGTTGGGCCATCCGGCTGTGGCAAGAGCACCTTGCTGTCAGTAATGGCCGGGTTAGAGCCACCCACGACGGGTTCGGTGATAGTACGTGGCCGCACGCTAACGGGCCCAAACACCGATGCTGGGGTAATGTTTCAGAAGGACCTGCTGGTTGACTGGCGAAACGTACTACGCAACGTGACGCTTCAGTACGAGATGCGTGGCATTCAGGTTCTCGCCGAACATGAGCGGCGGGCGCGCCTGCTTCTGGATAGCGTTGGCATTGGACGGTTTGCCCAAAGCTACCCGTACCAACTATCGGGAGGTATGAGGCAGCGGGTGGCTATCTGCCGGGCTCTTGTACATGACCCGCCGCTTCTCCTTCTTGACGAACCAATGGGTGCGCTCGACACGATAACCAGGGAACAACTCAACTTCGACCTCGCCAGGATCACCGCAGACGCCTCGAAGACGACGGTCCTCGTCACCCACAGCATCGAGGAGGCTGTGTTCCTCGCTGACCGCGTTGTGGTGCTATCGGCTGCGCCGGCGACCATTGTTGCGGACATTGCGGTCGCATTGCCGCGCCCCAGGTCTGTATGGCCTATCGCGGAGCCGGCATTCGATCCTTATCTCAAAGCGGTACGCGACGCGTTGGAGGCGGGTGGGGCGTACGATGCGTCGGCCAACCGTTCATAGCACGATGCCCGCCGGCGCATGGGGCAGCGCTACGAACAGCGGCAAGCGGCCTGCGCGGCGGAGTGGAAGCCGAGCAAAGGCGGTGGTTACGCAGGTTGGGTGGGCATGCGCCGGTTTTGTACTTCTGATTGTGATATGGCAGTTGGTCGTGATAGTGGCGCACCTGCCGGCAGACATAGTACCCGCCCCTGCATCCGTGGCGGAGCAATTGGTTGGACATTGGGCCACGCTCGCAACTAACGCGTGGGTAACGCTGCAGGAAATACTTGTGGGGTTCGTCCTCGCTGTTGCTTGTGGGGTAATCGTCGCGATCGGTATCGCGTTCTCGCGTACTGTTGAACGGTTGCTGTACCCACTCATAGTGGTCTCACAGGCGATACCGAAGATCGTAGTGGCGCCGCTGTTTCTCCTGTGGTTCGGTTTCGGGCTCACCACGAACGTACTGGTGGCAATGCTCGTAGCCATCTTCCCAGTTATTGTCAATACTACATTGGGCCTGACAGCGATCGACCGCGACTTCATTCGGTTGGCCAGGGTGATGGGTGGTAACCGACGGAGGGTATTTGTCAAGATGCGGCTACCATACGCCATGCCAAGCATATTTGCAGGGCTCAAGCTGGCAATTACGTTCGCGACGCTCGGCGCGGTGGCAGGGGAGCTGGTGGCTGGGCAGGCTGGACTTGGGTACATTGTGACGTTTGCGTCGGGAAGCCTAGACGCTGCGCTGAGCTTTGCCGCAATTGTCGTGTTGTCGGTTCTCGGAGTGGTCCTATTTTACGCTGTGGTGGCGGTGGAGCGGGTCGTTTTGGGTTGGCGACCACCGGTCGAGTCAAGGTGAGCGGAGTTTCACTCGTTTGAATGGATGGAGGCAAAGGGATGGCAGAGGTACTCACATGTTGACAGGGCAAACGATGAAGGTGGCGCTGGCCTGCTTAATGTTCGG
>JAJYNT010000191.1 GCA_021786215.1 Chloroflexota bacterium
AACCACCAAGCCAGCGGCAATTGCGATGCCTGCCCCTTTTCTATGCTGTATCAACAACTAACATGCCTTAAGTTAACGCGTATGGGGTTTATCCCCCGCCCTACCCATCGAAATCAATTTGGTCGAGTACTACTGGCTCACCTTACGGTAGAAAGACACGCTCATCGACTCGAGCCCCACGTCTCTAGCACGAGGGATGATCTCAGTGCCCCCCACAAAGAGCACCCCGCCTTCCTCCAAGGAGTCGGAGAACTTCTTGTAGAGAGTGTCCTTGGCCTCCTCGGTGAAGTAGATCACGACGTGCCGACAGAGAATGAGCTGAAACCCAGACTCGAACGGATCCCTCAGAAGATCGTGAACCTTGAAGTGCACCCTCTTTTTCAGACTGTCCTTCACCCGATAACTACCGGCCGTCTCAGGCTCGAAGTACTTCGCCAGCCGGCGGTCCCCAACGTTCCGAAGGTCAGCCGGGGTGTACTTGTCGCCTCGCTGCGCCCTGGCGAGTGTCGTGCGATCCACATCGGTCGCCAGGACGCTCCACCGACCCAACGGAGCAATCTCATCCAGTATCATCGCCATGGAGTAGGGCTCGGCACCGTTGGAACAGCCCGCGCTCCAAACTCGGACCTCCCGTCCTCCCCTTCGCAGTAGCTCGGGAAGAACTTGCTTCTCCAGGTACTGGAATTTCTCCGGTATCCTGAAGAACTCCGAGACGTTGATGGTGAAGAAGTCCAAGAACTCCTGCAGCTTGGCCGGCTGATCCAGCAGCTTGGAGTACTCGAGGACATTGGTGACCCTGTTTCGCGACAGCAGGGTGCCCAACCTCCGACGCATCTGCTGGCTCTTGTAGGCACTCAGATCTATCCCCGTCAATCTGAGCACCTTCCGCTGAAAAAAGGCGTAGCCCGCATCGTCCACTGGCGACATGGTGTCGAAACGTGGCTCCAGCGCGCCGTTCATCTCCTGACTGTCCCGACTTCCCTCATCGAGACCGTGACGGTCTCGATGATAGCATCAGCAACAGCCTCCAGACGCACCACCCTATTCGCGGCCCCGGCCTCGACCACACTTCTGGGCATACCGTAAACGACACAGGTGGATTCGTCCTCGGCCACCACCTGCCCTCCCACCCTGCGAATGGCCAGCGATCCGCTGGTGCCGTCCACCCCCATACCGGTAAGCACAACCCCAAATGTGGATGCTCCGTACACCGAGGCAGCTGCTTCCATGGTTATGTCCACCGATGGCCGCACCCCATGAACAGGAGGGCTCTTCTCAAGAGCGATCCGCCCGCCTCTTCTCACCGTCATGTGGAAGTCCCCCGGCGCGAGGAGTGCAGACCCAGTCAGCACATGGTCTCCCTCGGAAGCTTCCCGAACCGGCAGGTGCGACACATCGTTCAGCCGAGAGGCCAAGGAACGGGTGAACCCCGGGGGCATATGCTGAACCAGCAACACCCCCGCGGGGAGGTCCGCCGGAAGCCTGGGAACCACCTCGAAGAGAGCCCGTGGGCCGCCGATGGATGTGCCTATCACCACCACCCTTTCGGCCTTCGCTAGTCCCTTAGGCTGGGCCTGCACCGACGAGGGCTGTGACGTGACGGCCATTGGGGCGGCGGCTGCCCTGGGCCGGCCCCTCCCGCCGAGCCGGCGGCCGTCCAGCGAGCTAGCGCTCTTCACCTTCCCGATCAGTTGGTGCCAGACCGAGTCAGAGGTTGTCGCCTGAATGGCGGAAGGTTTCGGCACAAAGTCGGCGGCCCCCAGCTCAAGTCCTCGAATCGTGAAAGCAGCGCCCTCCTGAGTCCAGCTGCTCAGCAAGATCACCGGCACGGGCATCTCTCTCATGATCTTGTCGAGTGCCGTCAGTCCGTCCATCCGAGGCATCTCGATGTCCATGGTGACCACATCAGGTCTCAGCTGCGGGATTTTCTGGAGGGCATCTAGACCGTCGCGCGCCATCCCAACAACCTGGATCGAGGGGTCCGCGGACAACTCCTTGGAAATCACGTACCGCATGAACGCGGAGTCGTCGACCACCAGCACCCTGACGTCTCTCTCGCCTCTCACCAAACGTACCGCGTCCTGCCCATCCATCAGCCCACCAGCTTCTTTACGGTCGCGAGCACTCTGTCGCTCTGGAATGGCTTCAAGACGAAGTCTCGAGCCCCGGCCTTCAACGCTTCCATGACCGTCGACTGCTGGCCCATCGCCGTGACCATCGCCACCTTGGCGTTGGGATCCAGCTTTCGGATCTCCCTGAGCGCGGTCAGTCCGTCCATCTCCGGCATGGTTATGTCAAGAAGAACCGCGTCCGGCCGATGTGCCTCGTACTGTTTGACCGCCTGCAGGCCGTTTTCCGCTTCGATCACCTGATACCCGCTCTCGGTCAGCAGCTTGGAACAGCGCATTCGCATGAAGGCGGCATCGTCGACAACTAGCAAGGTCGCCATTTCATAACAACTCCCTCCAGGATAGTAGCGAGATTAGGCTACAGCTCGGTTTCCTTCTCGCCGATCGTGCGAAGCATGATCTTGCCCGAGCCCGGGCGAATCGACACCGTCCGACCTCGGTGCCCCCCGATGTCGGCTTTCGCCAGAGATACCTTGTGGCGCTCCAGCGCGGCTTTGACCGCCTCGATGTTCCGTTCCCCAACAGTGAAGCCGTTGGTGCTGAAACCCGCCGCAGTGAGCATCTGTGCGCCGCCCGCGATCTTGCAGATCAGGCGGCGCGGCGACGCGCCCAGCTTGCTCATCTCCTCGATGAGCATGGGGACGGCGCGGTCCGCGAATTTGCTCAGCGGCCGTTGGCTCTGGGCCTCAGCACTGCTAGGAAGCATCACGTGGGCTAGCCCTCCCACCTTGGCATCCGGATCGTAAAGGCAGACCCCCACACAGGAACCGAGGCCGTAGGCAACCAGGACCTCCGACGGATCCTTGCTGACTCTGAGCTCGCCAATCCCCACGGGCAGCACTACCTGGTCTGCCATCGTGACTCCAGCACCTCCAGGATGGCTTGCAGCGAATACATGTCAGGCATCACCAGGAACGCTGCCTCGATGCGACGCTGGTCATCGATGAAAATGGTCTTGATCACCAATGATTCTTCGGCTGTTTCGGCAAGTGCAGTCAGAGGGACGTCCAGCACAGCTGCCCCCATATCCACCATCACCGCGGGCGGGGAAGGATGTATGTGGAGCCTCGTCACCTCGGCCAGCGCGTTCAGAAAGAAGGTACCGGTTAGGTTGCCCACCTCGCCCAGCGCCGACCGCTCCATGGCCCCAAGCGACTTGGTGGTGCCAGCAGGTTGGTCCATCACCATGTCCACCAACCTCTGAGCCTCGCGCGGGGCGAACATCAGCAAGATATGCCCCTTTACGTCCCCGCCGATCGCCAGGTATACGCCGACCACCGTCTTCTCCGGCCCACCCGCCAGCCGGGAGACCTCATCCAGCCTCACCAGGAAAATGTCCGGGGTGTGGATCTTGATGTTGCGGCCCACCATCTCAGACAGCCCTGCCGCCGCATTGGTGGTACCACGAGACGCCACATCGCGAAGGGCCTGCCACTGGCTGTCTTGCATGGTCTCAGACAGGGCGATCATGCTGCCCATCCTTTCGACTGCTCATCCAGGACACATTTCACCAGGCTGGGCACGTCAAGGATCAGCGCCACGCGGCCGTCGCCCAGAATGGTGGCCCCGGTGACCCCGGCTATGGTCCCAACCTGCCTTCCCAGAGACTTGATCACCACCTGCAGTTCACCCAGCAGCGAGTCGAC
Source organism: Chloroflexota bacterium (assembly GCA_021786215.1). Next base: position 3,776 of record JAJYNT010000191.1, read on the forward strand.
CACCAGGCCGAAGCGGTTATCCCCCACCCTCACCGCTACCACGAAGACCCGATCATCGGCCGTGCTGGCAGCAGGGAGGCCGAGAGCCCTATCTAGTCCAATCAGGGGGAGCACCTGCTCGCGCAGCTGGATGGCCTGCCTCCGGTTGATCCACTGGATCTCCGACCGCCGCACCCTGATGGTCTCCACCACCGAGACCAGCGGGATCGCCAGGATCTGGTCGCTCAGGCCGACCATCAGGGCATCGATGATGGCCAGTGTGAGGGGCAGTTCCAGGGTGAACCTGGTGCCTTCCCCCACCTTGCTCTCCACCGCAACCGTACCGTTCAGCTTCTCGATGTTGGTTCTGACGATGTCCATGCCGACACCGCGGCCGGAAACGTCGGTTATGGTGGTGGCGGTGCTGAAACCGGGGGCGAAGATCAGTTCCGTCGCCTCCTGGTCGGAAAGCCGCTCCGCCGCCTCTTGGGTCAAGACCCCCTTCCTCACAGCGGTGGACTTGATCTTTGCCGGATCTATCCCCGCGCCGTCATCCTCGACGTGCAGCAGTATTCGGTTCTCCCGGTGCATGGCCGAGAGTCTGATTCGGCCGATCTCCGGCTTCCCGGCGGCCGCCCTG
>JAJYNT010000321.1 GCA_021786215.1 Chloroflexota bacterium
GAAGTCCATAGGCAGGACGGCCGCATCCCTATGGGATTCATTTCCCGGAATGTCGGAGTTAACCACCAGCACCTCGATGCCCTTCGACCGCGCCTCATCAAATACCTGATTAAGGGCGTCCGGACTGTTGGGCGAGATCGCGATCACATTCACGCCGCGCTGAATTTGGTCCTTCACAAAGGACAGTTGAGATGTGGCCTCAGCAGTGGCGGGCGCCGTTGTAGTGAACTCGAACTTCAGTTCGCCGGCAGCTTTCTGAAATCCCTTGATTATGGAGTCAAAATAGGGGTTTCCGGTGTTCTTGGGTATGTAGACGACCTTCACTGTCTTGGCGGCTGGGGCCTGAGTTGGTGCGGCAGCGGCCGGGGCTTGTGTAGCCGCCGCAGGGGCTGCAGGAGCCTTGGTTGGCTCTGCGGCAGGCTTGGCTGGAGCAGAGGTCGGTGCGGGGGCTGCCGACGGTGCGCATGCCGCTGCCAATGCGATGATCAATGCAATCAGTAATGTGCCAAGCGCCTTAGTACTCATTTTCTCCTCCTTAAGGAATTGTGGAGAGATCAATGGGATATCTATGTCCCTGTACGTCTGGGCCAGCACCGTCGGTTTGGCTAGCCATCACCCCCTTTCGGAAACCAGTTGGTTGGCGCCTGTACTTTGTTCCTGAATCGATCTGCAGAAGGGGCGCCGGTTCTTAGCGGAGACAAGTTCGACCTTGCATGGAGCTATCTTCTGCGGCGTGCGGTCAGGTTGGAAAGTAGGATGGCCACGATGAGCAATGTGCCCACCACGGCCAGTTGGCTTTCGGCCTTAATGTTTGCTACCCCCATACCTGTCCGCAAGATCCCCAACAGGAACAGGGCAACCACGGTTCCGAAGATGCTCCCACGGCCGCCGCTGATATCGGTTCCTCCAAGTACGACCGCGGTGATAACATCTAGCTCCCGACCGGTGGCGTTGTCGAACCGGGAGACGGCTAAGCGGGAAGTCATCAGAATTCCCCCGACTGCCATCATCAATCCCGAGAGACCGAAGATCCACAACTTCACGCGATCCACGGGGATACCTGAGTAGCGGGCCGCTGCCTCGTTGGTACCAATAGCATAGGTCCACCGGCCGAAGACCGTTTTATGCAGGAGCAACCCGAACACTGATGCCAGGATCAGAAAGATGATGAGTGGCAGCGGTACCAGTTCAGCGACCCTGCGATAATCGACGCCCACGAACCACTTGGGGAACTTGCTGATGGAATGGTCGCCCAGCAGGACTTGCGCGATGCCACGGTACAGGGCCAACGTACCTAGCGTGGCGGTGAGCGCGGGGAGGCCAAGTCTGGTGACCAGCATGCCGTTGAAGAGACCCAAGCCAAGGCCCAAGATCAGGCCTGCCACCATGGCCAATTCCATTGGGAGCCCGAGGTTGGTATGGAGGAGCCCTATGACTACGCTTACCAACGCGAGGCCGGATGCCACGGAGAGGTCGATGTTGCCGCTGATGATGACGAAGGTCATAGCCAGCGCCATGATCCCGATCTCCATATACAGGGATGTCGAATCCAGCAGGAAATGGAGATGCAGGAAATAGGGTGATAGATAAGTGCTTCCCAGAAAAGCTGCCACCAGTAGCAGCATCGTGATCGTCTCAGGTCGCAACAAATCTCGTAGCCGCTTGCCAGCCGATCGTGATCTCGACAGCGTCGCCTCGGCACCCGCAGCTCCAGATCCGGTCTTTTCTTCGAGCATGGACTTGGAACTCTTGATTGCCATCACAACGTTCCCCCAGTAGCTCTGCGCCCCAAGGAGCGCTGAATGGCGGTGTCTACGGTGATAGCCACCAGGATAGCAAGGCCGTATGTTGCCAGTTGCCAGAAGCCCGAGATTCCCAAGATGAAAAGAGCGGTGTTTATGACTCCCAGCAGTAAGCAACCCAGGACTGTTCCCAAGACGGAGCCCGACCCCCCCAGTACGTTGGTTCCACCAATTACGGCGGCCGAGATGACCGTCAACTCGAATCCAACGCCTGTGTCTCCAGGGTTGACATAGCCGTAGCGGGATGCATACATGATTCCGGCCAGACCGGCGGCAGCTCCACACAGGATGAATACAAGAAGCGTAACCTTTTCCACCGCTATGCCCCGTAGGTTGGCTGCCAATGGATTACTGCCTATGGCGTAGATCTGCCGGCCGGTATGGGTGTAGCGCAGGAATAGGAAGATGGCCACAGCGATGATTACGACGAAGATCACGATCCACGGCACGTAGATGGGAGAACCCTGGGAGAGGGCTATAAGGTCTGGTGGAATGTAGTTGGGGTCCACCTGGCGCCCTCCGCTGTAAATGAAGATTAGGCCCCGATATGCGCTAAGGGTTCCCAAAGTGGCCAGGACGGACGGGATCCGCAACCAGGCGACCAGCATCCCGTTGACTGCTCCCAACAAGGCGCCGATCAGAATGCCGATTATCGCGGCCAACCAGATCGGAAAGTACAGGTCCCCTATAAAGATGTTCCCTACCACGATGGCGCTGAACCCCAGGATAGACCCCACTGACAGATCGAAGTTTCGTGTGATGATAACCATCATCTCCCCTAGGGCGACGACGGTGATCAGCGGGATGTAGAGCAGGATGTTGCGCAGATTCTCCGGAGACAGGAATCGAGGTTGCATGGCCGTGGCGATGGCAAACACCACGATGACAAAGAATACCAAGCCCAACTCGCGAAAACGGAACCAGCGGGTGGCGGACGTGCGGTTAGCTTGTCGCCGGACCGATGTTGGCCGCACGGTCATCAGTTCACCTCCGAGATGGTTTGGCCAGTGGCTGCTGCGATAATGGCCTCGGCCGTTGCATTCTTCCGCTCGAAACGGCCATTGATCCGGCCCTCTCGCATGACGACGATGCGGTCGCTCATTGCCAGGATCTCCGGCATCTCAGAGGAGATCATCAGGATCGCTTTGCCCTGTCTGGCCAAGTCCCCGATCAGATGGTGCACCTCGGATTTTGCGCCGATGTCTATCCCACGAGTGGGCTCATCGAGAATCAAGATGTGGGGTTCGGTGAGGAGCCACTTGGCCAGCACCACCTTCTGTTGGTTGCCGCCTGATAGCTCACTCGTTGCTTGAGCGATGTCGCGCAGATGGACCCTCAGGTTGGTGCAATACGAAAGAGCCAACTGCCTCTCCAGCTTGGGCCGGAACCAGCCCCCTGGGGATATCTTGTCCAGAATTGCCATTGTTGTGTTGACCGATACCGGAAAGGGTAGGAACAGACCGTGGTGCTGCCGGTCCTCGGGGACGTAACCGATGCCCATCCTGATCATTTGCTTCGGGGAGCGGATGGTCACCTGCTTTCCATCAATGCGCACCTTTCCGCCATCCGGTGGATTGATGCCGAAGATGGCGTTGGCCACGTCGGTGCGACCTGCGCCCACAAGACCAAACAGGCCAACGATCTCTCCACTGTGGACGTCGATGGAGATGTCGGAGAAGAGCCCGTCGCGAGAGAGGTTTTCCACTTCTAGAATCGGCTCTCCGACGGTTGCCTCGCCTTTCTCGAACAGCGTGCTCAAGGCGCGGCCGACCATCATCCTGATGATTTCATCCAAGACGGCGTCCTCCCTCCGCTTGGTTCCTACCATCTCCCCATCCCGCAACACTGTGATGCGATCGGAGATTTCGAGCACCTCCTCCAAGCGGTGGCTGATGAAGACAATGGCTGTTCCCTGCTCCCGCAGACGGCGCACTATGCGAAACAGATCTCCCACCTCGTTGGGCGTCAATGAAGAGGTGGGTTCGTCCATCAGCAAGACCTGAGCGTTCTGAGCGAGGGAACTGGCGATCTCTACCATCTGCTGATCCGCTATGGAGAGACCTCGGACACGCTGTCGGGGATCCAGCGCTACCCCAAGTGAGTCGAGCAGCCTTTGAGCCTCGGCGTACATCTTGGGCCAGTCGACCCGGCTGAAGCGGCTGTCGTGTTGCTCGTGGCCGACGAAGATATTCTCCGCGATGTCGAGATCAGGGAAGGTGAGCGGTTCTTGATGGATCAGGGCGATGCCCAGTTGCTGCGCCACGTTGGGGGAAGAGACGCTTACTTGGCGATCCCTGAGCAGGATCTTGCCGCTTCCGGGTTGGTGGATCCCTCCGAGTATTTTCAGTAGGGTGGACTTGCCAGCGCCGTTCTCACCAACCAGGGCGTGGACTTCACCCGCGTAGAGTTCGAAGTTCACGCCGTGCAGGACTCGGGTGCCGCCGAATGACTTGGAGATGTCCAGGGCGCGTAACAGAGGAATCGGATCAGACATGAGCCTCATCTCCCGGAGCAAGTGGTTTGCGAAGCCAGACCTTCAGATCCACAGCCATCGGCGCACCCCCAGCCATTGGGGGCAGGAGGGTTACTGTGTCTCCGTCGGAAAGTGACGCGGTGGGTTCCACTGGATGCCCGTTCAGGCTGAAGATGACGGTGTACCCTCGGTGTGTCGGCTGCACCAGCGCATCCTCTGCTTTGGGGCCGATCAGTGTTACCAGCCCCTCCACGACGTCGGCGACGCTCGCTCCTTCTGGCAGCTCCAATCTCGCCTCTTTGCGTTGGAGCTCGAGCCGTGCACTTCCGAGGAGACGCACCAGCACCTTCACTCTGGTACGGCCTCCCTTGCATCGGCCCTGTAAGGCTCAATCAAGGGGTTTATCCATTCCAGATCCAGCTCGGCTAGCTTCATTCGCCGAGGGAACGCCTTCTCATCCCAGTTCATCATTTCGAAGTAGTTGCGTAGCGCGTGTCGCAAAGCGCCCTCATCCACTCTGTAGCCCTCGCGCGGTCCAGTCTGGATGGGCTCGAACATGCGCTGTGGCAGCCAGAAGCGATCCAGTTCTGATTCCTCCCGGATGTTGAATGCCCGGAACATGTTGACCCGACGCTCGCCATACTTCATGATCTCCAGAAAGCTGAGTTCCCAGCCAGTTACGGCCTGGGTTCCCTCCACCAGTTCGTGCATCTTGAAGTGGCGGACCGGCCCAAAATTGAATAGGCAGAGGCACATGGTGTCCATGAAGCTGAAGTGTTGCTGCAGGTAATAGAACATCCGAAGCTTCTTGTTATCGATGCTAGAGGTTTCCAACCTCTCCAGAACACCCAGAGGGGTGAGCTGGTCCAGGAAGACCTGTGGAGCCCTGAAATCGAAGTCGGTGTCGTGCTCAACCACCACGTGGTCAGCACCAATAGGGGAGACGGCATAAGAGATACCAAGCATGCCTTTCACTCGCCCATCGTGCATCGGGAGTTCCTGCCCTCGCGCGTGCACCGCGAACTTCTCGGCTCCTTTGCCGATCTTGTTGGCGGCACGCATCACCCCCTCGGCTAGTAGATCCCCCAGCCCCTGTCGGCGTGCGATTTTTTCTACCATCTGGACCACTGCGGAGCCGTTGCCGAAGCGCAGGTCGACCCCATCAGTGTCCTCTTTGGTCAGTATGCCGTTCTCGTAACACTCCATGGCGAAGGCGATGGCGGCACCAGCGGAAATGCAATCGATGGTGTAGCGGTTGCACAGTTCATTGGCCTTGACGACGCTGGACAGGTCCGTGACTCCGCAGTCGGAACCCAACGCTGAGATTGCTTCATATTCTGGCCCGCCATACGCAGGATCTATCAGATAGGGCTCCTTGGCGGTGACGACCCGCTTGCAGCGTGTGGCGCAGCCCCAGCACGATTCGTTGGTAACTTCCATCTCCTCGTGCATGGTCTCGCCGTAGATGGCCTCGCCTCCTTCCAGTACGCCCGTCTGGAAGTTGCGAGTCGGAAGTTGCCCATCCACGTTCTGCACGCCCACGTATTCAGACGTTCCAAGGAGGTTGTTCCCCTTGCATGAGGGGTTCTGCTTGAAGGTTTGAGCGTAGTACCTCGCCAGTTGGTTCACCTTGTCGGGGTTGGCCAATTCCACCTTGCGGTGTCCTCGGACGGCGATGGCCTTCAAGCGCTTGGCTCCCATCACGCAGCCCATGCCGGTTCGGCCATTGAAGTGGTTTAGGTCATTGGTCACGTTGGCAAAGCGGACCAGTTTCTCACCGCCGGGTCCGATCTGGGCTACTCGTACCATCTCGTCGCCCAGCTGTTGCCGGATCCTCTCCTGAGCTTCTTTCGTCTCCAGCCCCCACAGTTCGGAGGCATCCTTGATCTCGGCTTCTCCGTCGTGGACCCAGAGGTAGATCGGTTTAGCGGATACTCCTCTGATGACGATTGCGTCGAAGCCGGCAAACTTCAACTCTGGCCCCCAAAACCCGGAGGACTGGGTATCGCCAATGAGTCCGGTGAGAGGTGACTTGCCAATGATTGAGTAGCGGTTATATCCCGACATGGGAGCTCCCACCACCGCGCTGGTGGCAAACACAAGGAGATTGTCGGGACCGTAAGGATCGGCTTTGGGAGGCATCTCGTTGAGAAGATAGTAAGCGCCAATCACAGCACCTCCCATGTAGGTGCGATACCAGACCTCGTCGTGCTCGTCCACGGAGAATTGGCCAGTGCTCAGGTCGACTTTGAGGATCTTACCTGTGTAGCCGTGTGGCATTGCCTTGTTCCTCCTCTCTCGTTCGTGCTTACTGTGGCCCAGCAGCAATGGGCTTACGTTACTTGCATTGAGACAAACGGGTGGAGCAAGCCGATATCCCGCATCCCAACCAAGGCGGGCAACCGCCACGATATGTCCTGGAGGTTCCCGGGTAAGGTGGGGCGCTGTTACCTGTTCTTTGCGATAGCCGAGATCTTGTGTGTCCCGCCAGTGTGCAAGCGATGAATAGCGGCTTTGGCCACATCCGAAATCTTGCGCTTGGCTCGGCCAACAACTAAAATGAGATCGTCCCTATTATTGGGACGCACAGATTACTTGTCAAGGGGTGAGAGCCGCGAGAAAACGTTGATCAGCCTACTCGCTGGATCTGCCGCTGTTGGGGGATGAGATGATGAGTTTGCTTGATAAGGTGGCCCTGGTCACAGGATCAGGTCAGGGTATAGGAAGGGCGGTGGCCCTTCGGCTCGCCCAGGATGGCGCTAACCTTGTGGTGGCGGACCTGAACGCCGAGACTGTCCGATCTGTGGTCACAGAGGTCGAGGGGCTCGGTCGAGAGGCGGTGGGGTTGCCGGTGGACGTCCGCAGCGTATCCCAGCTGCAGGCCATGGTCGATGCTGCCCTGGAACGGTTCGGGCGGCTGGATATCCTGGTTGTATCCGCGGGGATCGGTCAGATCAAGGACATCCTGGAGGTGACCGAGGAGGATTGGGATCGCGTCCTGGGGGTGAATGCCAGGGGGTTGTTCTTCACCAACCAGCTGGTGGCGCGACAGATGGTCAAGCAGGGCAGCGGGGCCATCGTCAACATTGCCTCCATATCGGGTAGGGGGCCGCGACCTAACCAGCCCCACTACGCGGCCAGCAAGGCGGCGGTGATCTCCATCACCCGGTCACTGGCGGCCAAGCTGGCGCCCCACGGCATCACCGTCAACGCGGTGTGTCCCGGCATCGTGGATACCCCCTTGTGGCGGCAACTGGATAAGCAGGCGACCGAGGAGTACGGTCTGGCGCCCGGCGAGTACACCCGCCAGCGGCTCTCCCAGATACCGCTGGGGAGGCTTGAGACCCCCGAGGATGTGGCCGAGGCGGTGGCGTTCCTGGTTTCACCCGCCTCGAACTACATCACCGGCCAAACCTTGAACGTGGATGGCGGGTTCTACATGAACTGATGCCGTCCAGGGGGTACCCAGCGGAGCCGCGGTGTATTATGCTGCAGCAGAACCCGCTGGCTTGGCAGCCATTCGCCACGGTCGAGCCCGGCACGCTGCCCGGACCCTTCGCCGGCTCTCTGCTCGGCCAAGCGGCTCGGCTATTCTCAACAGACAGGAGGAGAGGCACACTCATGCTGCGCACCGCCCACATGAGCTTCACCGTTGAGGATCTAGAGCGGTCTCTGATCTTCTATCGGGATACCCTGGGCATGAAGCTGGTCGGGAGCATGGAGAGGGTGGGTGAGGATATCTCCCGCATAGTGGACTTCGACGATGCCCACCTTAAGATCGCCTTCCTTGAGCTACCCGAGGCCGGGGGGGTGCAGCTGGAGTTGATCGAATACCTGTCCCCTCGGGGTGATAGCATCGATCGACGTACCTGCAACCCCGGCAGCGCCCATATCTGTTTTCTGGTGGATGACATACACTCCGCGTTCGAAACGCTGGGTGCCCGGGGCGTGCGCTTCAAGTCGGATCCTGTAGCTATCCTGACCGGGGTGAACAGGGGCGGCTACGCGGTGTACTTCCTGGATCCGGACGGCAATTCCCTGGAGCTGGTCCAGCGACCAAAGTAGCGGCGCACCCCGTTGAGGGACTTGCATCTCTGTGGTATGATGATACTACCAATCGCCAGGTTGTTGTTTCTGGCGCTGGAGGGTTGACGCACGATGTCCTCTGAACAGCATTCCAACAGTCATCCCCGCGATTACGGCCTGTGGACCGACGCCACGGCCTCATTTCAGTGGGAAACCCCCATGCCCCGTTTCCTTCGCGTTCATCAGCGTTTCCCCAGGCCGCTGGTGTCCGATATCCCCGCTGCGGTAGCTCAGGCCATGGGCTCCGTGGAAGGGGCCGCTCGATTGGGCGGTGGCAAGAGGGTCGCGATCACCGCGGGGAGCCGCGGCATCGCCCGCATCCCCGAGATCCTCGCCGCGGTCGTCCGGCAGGTCCGTCAGTATGGCGGCTCGCCCTTCCTGGTGCCCACCATGGGGAGCCACGGTCGAGCGACTGCCGAGGGACAGCGCCAGATGCTGGCGGAGCTCGGCATAACCGAGGAGACGGTTGGTGCGCCAATCGAGGCTACCATGGATGTGGTTCAGTTCGGTGAGCTCTCCAACGGGATGCCGGTCTACATGGATCGCATAGCCGCTGCCGCCGACGCGATCGTGGTGGTGAACCGCGTCAAGCCGCACACCGACTTCCGTGGGACCTGGGAGAGCGGCCTTGGAAAGATGATAGGGATCGGCCTTGGCAAGCGGAAGGGAGCCGACACCGTCCATAGATACGGCACCGACGGACTGCGAGATCTCCTACCTCAGATTGCTCGCCTAGCGGTTGAGAAGATGCCGATCGCGATGGGGCTAGCCATCATAGAGAATGGCTACGACGAGGTGGCAAGCATCACGGGAGTACCTCCATCGGGTATCGCGGGTTCTCAGGAAGCTGCCCTGCTCGTCCAGGCCGGTGATCTGATGGCCAGCCTCCCATTCGACGACATCGATATCCTGCTGATCGACGAGATGGGGAAGAACGTCACCGGCGCCGGCATGGATCCCAACATTCTGGGACGTATGAAGGTGTTCGGTACTGCCGATCTCCCCAGACCCCGCATCCGAGTGGTCACGGTCCACGATCTCACCAAGGAGAGCCACGGAAACGCTACGGGCATAGGGCTGGCCGACATCACCACCAGGCAGCTGGTCGACAAGATCGACTTCGAGGCCACCTATATCAACGGACTCACCTCTGGGCTCGGGGCTATCCAGCGGATATGCCTGCCGATTGTGGCGCCGAACGACCGGGCGGCGGTGCTGACCGCGCTCCGCTGCTGTGGCCGGCCGGTGCCTCGCGATGCCCGGGTCGTTCGCATCAAGAACACCCTGAAGCTGGAGTCGATCGACGTCTCTGAGAGCCTCTGGCCGGAGGTGGAGAAGCTGGAGAGGCTTTCGACGGCGAGCGATCCGTTCGAGCTGCGCTTCAATTCAGAGGGACGGATGGTCCCATTCGAAGAAGCGGTGTAAGGTCGAAGTAGGACGGGGCCGGCAGCGCCGGCTCCCGCGAGAGAGGGCTAACGGGAAGATGAGAGGCCTTGTCAAGTACGCCGCCGGTCCCGGCGCGATGAAACTGATGGAGATGCCGGAGCCGCTGCTGCGACCCGGGCACGTTATCGTGGAGGTGGCGGCGGCCGGCATCTGCGGGACCGATCTGCACATCCAGTCGGCCGAGTATCCCTTCAATCCCCCGGTGATCATGGGCCATGAGTTCAGCGGAACCGTGGTGGAACTTGCGGAGGACGTGACCCGGACTCGGGTCGGCCAGAGGGTGACCTGTCTTCCCTACTTCAGCACTTGCGGAGTGTGCGATTTCTGCCGGTCGGGGGAGTACAACCTCTGCTCCGATCGCAAGTCCGCCGGCAGCGGGACCCATGGCGCTTTCGCTCGATATGTGCTGATGCCGGAGCGCAGCGTTAGACCGTTGCCCGAGACGGTGGATTTCATCGCGGGCGCGGTCTCGGAGCCGCTTGCATGCTGCGTGCACGGTCTCTTGGAGAAGGCGACAATCCGTCCGACTGATCTGGTGGTGGTATCCGGACCGGGCTCCATCGGTCTGCTCGCCTCTCAGGTGGCCCTCGCCTGCGGGGCGACGGTGCTGCTGGTGGGCACCGGGATTGATGAGCCCCGTTTGGCGCTGGCCAGGGATCTGGGGGTTCAACACACCATCAACTTGGAGGCGCAGCCGGCTGCCGACCTGGTGCGGGATCTCAGTTCGGGGCGAGGGGCGGATGTGGTGGTGGATTGCTCGGGTGCCGCGCCCGCGGTTCGTCTCGGCTACCAGTTGATCAGGAAGAAGGGCCAGTATCTTCAGTTGGGACTGTTCGGCCACGGCATCGAGGTGGACCCCGACCTGGCGGTCAACAAGGAGGTGCTGGCATTGAACTCCTTCGCCTCGACGCCAAGTTCCTGGGACTATACCCTTCGGTTGCTGCGAGATGGACGGGTGAAGACCAGGCCGCTGGTCACCGACACCCTGCCCCTCGAAAGGTGGGAACAGGGTTTCGACCGGTTCCGCAACAAGCAAGCGATCAAGGTCGTGTTGCTGCCAGATTCCTGAGGAGGTCGGAGAGTATGCTTCGGCGAGCTTCCCTGGCTCCGATGGTTCGAGATCGGTTGTACGAGCAGGTTGCCCAGCAGATCCAGCTGTTGATCGTCGACGAGGGTTGGCCGGCAGGTAACAGGATCCCCACCGAGCGTGAGTTGGGGGAGCAGTTCGGCGTCAGCCGGACGGTGGTCAGAGAGGCTCTGAAGGCGCTGGCGGAGCGGGGCCTGGTTGCCATCAGACCGGGGCGCGGGACATTCGTGGAAGACCCGGGGGTAGGCGCGCTGAAGGAGCCGATGAAGCTGTTCTTTCAGCGGCAGAACATCCCCTACAGGGATCTGGTGGAAGCTCGCCGGGTGCTGGAGATCGAGATCTCGGAGTTGGCCGCCCAGAGGGCTCGCCCGGATCAGATCGAGCAGCTGAGGTTCGCCATCGAGGAGATGGAGGAGGCGCTTGCCGACGAGGAACGGTTCATCCGTGCCGACCAGCGCTTTCACCTGCTGCTGGCGGAGGCGACACAGAACAGGATGTTCCCGCTGCTCACCGAGAGCATGGCGGATCTCCTGTATGAGAGCCGCCTTCTGATGTTTGGAGTGGCGGGGTCACCGACTCGTGGACAGATCCACCATCGCGCGCTCTTGAGTGCCCTCGAGAGCCGGGATCCGGTGGCAGCCCGAACGGCGATGGCGGAGCACATCGAACAGGTGGAAACCGACATACACGCCACCAGGGAGATGGCGAGCCTCGCGGAAGCATGATTCTTCCATGCCCAGGGGAGGCGGGCCTTGTCCGAGGCTCAAGCCTCGGGCTGAAGAGACAAAGCCCAGTAAACTGGTCTGGGTTCGTAGGAGCCGGCTCCTGCCGGCGACTCGGATCGCGAGCAGGAGCTCGCTCCTACAGCCTGCCGGCCTGGCTGCTTTAGCGGCGGGCAAAGGTGCAGCGGATTTGCTGGATGGACCAGTGAGGGCATGATCGGTAAGCTGAGCGTGTGAAATCTCGAGTGCGAGAAAACAGACTGGGGGAGGGCCTGTGGAAAAGGAGTTCTTGCTCGAACTGTACAGGCGGATGGTGCGGATTCGTAAGTTCGAAGAGGCCGTGGTAGAGGTGTACCTTCGGGGGTTGATGCCCGGACTTGCCCACAGCTACGCCGGTGAGGAGGCGGTGGCGGTGGGGGTCTGCGGTGCCCTGCGAACCGATGACTACATCACGAGCACTCACCGGGGGCATGGCCATCTGATCGCCAAGGGAGGGAAGAGCGACCGGATGATGGCAGAGGTGCTGGGGAAAGCCGCGGGATACAACCGCGGTCGGGGTGGCACCATGCACATCGTCGACCTCTCGCTGGGGATCCTGGGGGCCAACGGGATCGTCGGCGGCGGCATGGGGATCGCGGCTGGCGCTGGCTGGTCCGCCAAGCAGCGGGGCACCGGACAGGTGTGCGTCTGCTTCTTCGGCGATGGCGCTGCCAATCAGGGGATCCTGTACGAGTCGATGAACATGGCAGCTGCCTGGAAGTTGCCGGTGATATATGTCTGCGAGAACAACCAGTACGGCCAGTTCACCCACACCAAGCGGGTGACCGGCGGGAACAGACTGGGAGCGAGGGCTGAGGCCTTCGGGCTTCGGGCGACTGAGACGTATGGTCAGGATGTGCTCTCGGTCTATGACACCATCGTGGAAGTGGTCGAGCGGGCGCGATCCGGCAAGGGCCCGGAGTTTGTGGAGTTCAAGACCTGGCGGTATGGCGGCCACCACGTGGGGGACCCTGGCAAGATCTACAGACCAGCCGAAGAGATCGATGAGTGGAAGAACAACAGGGACCCGATAAAGCTGTTTGCCAGTAAGCTTCTGGGCGACAAGCTGGCCGAGGCCGGCGAGGTCGCGGCCATCGACGAGGAAATCAAGCAGGAGATCGAAGCGGCGGTGGAGTTTGCCAAGTCCACCCCATTCCCTGAAGAGAGCGAGGTGGGTTTGTATGTCTGCCCAGATGCGTGAAATTACCCTGGCCGAGGCCATGCGCGAGGCGATAGCCGAGGAGATGAGGCGGGATCCAACGGTCTTCGTGATGGGAGAAGAGGTGGGAGCTGCCGGTGGAACCTTCAAGTCTTTCGACGGTCTTTTCGCCGAGTTCGGTCCTGAGCGGGTTGTCGACACCCCCATCGCGGAGAACGGCTACGTGGGCCTTGGGGTAGGCGCCGCCATGACCGGCATGCGCCCGGTCATCGATCTGATGTTCGGCGACTTCATAACCAACGCTATGGACCAGGTGGTCAACCAGGCTGCCAAGATGTACTACATGACCGGCGGCCAGGTAACGGTTCCCCTGACCATCCACACCGTTCTCGGAGCGGGGCGGCGTTCCGCCGCTCAGCACTCCCAGAGCCTGCAGGCCTGGTTTGCCCACATCCCCGGGCTGAAGGTGGTGGTCTCCTCCACCCCCTACGATGCCAAGGGGCTGATAAAGAGCGCCATCCGATATGATGGTCCGGTGATCTGCTATGAAGACAAGATGATGTACAAGCTGAAGGGCTTGGTGCCCGAGGGGGAGTACACCATCCCGTTGGGTGTGGCGGACGTCAAGCGAGAGGGCACGGACCTCACCGTTGTTGCTACCTCGAGCATGGTGCAGGTGGCGCTGGAGGCTGCCGAGCAGCTGGCCGCCAAAGAGGGGATCAGCCTGGAGATTGTGGATCCGCGGACGGTTAGCCCCCTGGACATGGACGCCATCGCCGCTTCCGTGCAGAAGACCCACCGTGCGGTAGTGATGGATGAGGCCTACCAGTTCTTCGGCACCACCGCTGAGATAGCCTCCCAGATCGCGGACAAGTGCTTCGACTACCTGGACGCGCCGGTGAAACGGTACGGCGCTATGGACGTGCCGGTGCCGTTCAGTCCGGCTCTGGAGGATCTGACCATCCCCAACGTGGCCGGGCTGGTGAAGCTGGTGCACGAGCTGATGGAAGGAGCCCGGTAACATGGCCATCGAGATCGTGATGCCCCAGCTTGGCTTGACCATGACCGAGGGTATCGTAGTCAAGTGGCTGAAGAAGGTCGGCGACCAGGTCAAGAAGGGCGATGCCCTCTTCGAAGTGGAGACGGACAAGGTGACCCAGGAGGTGAACTCCCTGGAGGAGGGAATCCTGGGGGAGGTCTTGGTGGGTGAGGGGATTGCCGTGCCCATCGGCCAGGTGATCGCCTACCTGACGGCGCCGGGCGAGAAGGTGGCCGCCGTAGCGCGGGGCGACGGGGCGACGGGTTCCCCTCTCCCTATGGGAGAGGGTCAGGGTGAGGGCTCGGCCCCCGCTGGCCAACCAGCCCTCACCCGCCCTTCGGGCGGCCTCTCCCAGAGGGAGAGGCAAAGTCCTCAGCCCCCGGTACTCAGTCCCGAAGGTTGGGTCCGGGTCTCCCCCGCGGCCAGGAAGTTGGCCCAGAAGCTTGGGGTCGACTACAGGACTCTCAAGGGCAGCGGGCCGAGCGGACGAATAGTGGAGGCCGACGTGCGCCGCGCCGCCGCCAGCGCAGCCACTCCTGTGGCTGTCGCAACTCCGGCTCCGTCTCTCACCCCGTCGCTCAGTCTCCCCGTCACCCTGTCCCCGGAGGCGGGCGAGAGGGTGGAGCTGAAGGGCGTGCGTAAGGTGGTGGCGGAGCGAATGGCCCTCAGCTTCTCCACGGCTCCCCACTTCTACCTCACGGTGGAGGTGGACGCCACGGCGCTGAAAGCGTTCCACAAGCAGGTGGCTCCGCTGTTCCAGAAGAAGCACGGGGTGGAAGCCACCATCACCGATCTTCTGATCCGGGCCGTGGCGATGGCCCTTCACGAGCATCCCGAGGCCAACTCCTCCTGGGTAAACGGCGGAATCCAGCGGAACAGCACCGTGAATCTGGGAGTCGCGGCCGCGGTGAATGACGGCCTGATAGTGCCGGTTATCGCCGGTGCGGATCAATTGTCCCTGGGTCAGATCGCGCGGAAACGGCGGGAACTTGTGGAGAAGGCCAGGTCCGGTCGGTTGACCTTGCCGGAATTGGAAAGTGGCACGTTCACCCTATCCAATCTGGGGATGTTCGGCATCGATCAATTCCAGGCGATCGTGAACCCGCCTCAGGCGGCTATCCTGGCGGTGGGGCGGATCAAGGATCGAGTTGTGCCCGTCGAGGGCCAGCCGGTCGTGAAGCCGACGATGTTCATGACCCTGTCGGTGGACCATCGGGTCCTGGATGGCGCCGAAGGGGCCAAGTTCCTGGCTCGGGTTGTGGAGTTGATCGAGCAACCGATGGAGATGGTGCTGGAAGGGTAGTCTGTATGGTGTGAAGCGGGCGAGGGTTCCGATTCTCGCCCGCTTCTTCTTTTGTCCTCTTTGCTCTCGATGGCGATCGCAGGTTTGTGTGCGCTGAATTGGCACGGGTTGAGCAACAACCTATTTTCGGGGATTTATTCGGATTGGGGAGTGAAAGATCGTGACCGACGAGCGTGTGGAAGCGGCTTACCGCCTTGGTTTCGAGTACGAGCAGCAATATAGGGGCTGCGGCCAGTGCATCGTGGCAGCCCTGCAGGACAGTTTTGGCACCGTCAACAAGGACGTTTTCAAGTCTGCCTCGGCCTTTGCAGGTGGCGTGGGACTGACCGGCGATGGCTGCTGCGGGGCCTACCTGGGGGCCGCCATGGTGCTCAGCTCTCTTCGGGGGAGGGAGCGTGACGACTTTGTGGACCCCCAGGGTGTGCGCAAGCAGTCGGCTCGTCTGGTCAGGAGGCTGAGGGAGGGTTTCATAGGCGAGTATGGCTCGGTGACCTGCCGGGACATCCATACCAAGATCTTCGGACGACCGTACTACATTGCCGATCCCGACGACATGGCCAAGTTCGACGCTGCCGGCGGACATGAGAGCAAGTGCCCTGAGGTGGTCGGGAAGGCGGCTCGCTGGGCGGCCCAGATAATCGTGGAGGAGGGGTTGCTGGAGGGCAGATAGAGCGCACCGTTTCTCGAAAGCGTGACCTCAGCGGGTCGCTATGCTATGCTCTGGCCGTGATTCGCCGGTCTTGTACCCCACAAGGAGGCTCCTCATGCCCGAGGGTTCAGCCATCAAGCGACAGGCCACTCTTATCGGTATCCTGGCGGCCCTATTCCTGATCGCAGAACTGGCGAGTGGTTCGGTTGCTCTCTACACCGACTGGCTCTGGTTCGACAGCATGGGCTATCAGGGCATCTTCGTCACGGTGTTGGAGGCCAAGGTACTGTCTTTCGTCGCCGGCACCGTGGTTTTCCTGGTCCCGGCCCTGGCCAGCCTGATGGTAGCGCGAACCGTCATGGGCAGGCACCGGACGGTGTCGATCCGCGAGGAGAGCGGCGTCGCCTACATCGTGCAGCTGG
Organism: Chloroflexota bacterium; assembly: GCA_021786215.1. Next base: position 16,228 of record JAJYNT010000321.1, read on the forward strand.
GGCAGGACATGCCGCGGCGTATCATCTTCTATCTGGCGGGCGCGATCTCGGTCGTGGTCGGCGTGGCGATGGGTTTCTCCGTGGCCGGGCAGTGGGAGACATTTCTCGAGTTCCTGAACAGGAAGAGCTTCGGGGTTGCGGATCCCCTCTTCGGCCAGGATGTAGGCTTTTACTTCTTTACCCTGCCCCTGTTTCGGTTCCTTCAGAGTTGGGTTTTTGGGGCGCTGGCGATCATCCTAATGCTCACAGCCGCCGTGTACCTGGTTAGCGTCTACGAAGGGCAAATTGGCATCGACCCCGGGGTGCTCTCTGCCCACCGTCCCGCCAAACTCCATGTGATGCTGCTGGCGGCTCTTCTCGCCCTGGCGATGGCCGCTTCCTACCGCATACAGATTTATGATCTGGTGTTCTCCAGCCATGGAGTAGTTTCCGGTGCGGGGTTCACCGACGCCACCGCGAGGCAAATGGCCCTCTGGGTCTTGCTTGGGATCGTCGTGATCACGGCCGCCCTATTCCTGGTGAGCGGCTTCCGTCGTGGGTTCACCCTCCCCATTTGGGGAGTGGGGTTGTGGCTCGTGGCCGCGGTGCTGCTCGGCAACCTGTATCCGCTGGTGGTGCAGAAGCTTCAGGTGGAGCCGAGCGAGCTGGAGAAGGAGAAGCCCTACATAGAATCCGGCATCAAGATGACCCGCCAGGCGTTTGGGTTGGACAAGGTCCAGGAGCAGGACTTCAAGGCCGAGGATGCGGTGAGCCTGAATGAGATCGAAGCTAATCCCGACACGATCGGAAACATTCGGCTGTGGGATCATCAGCCCCTGAAGGACACCTACAACCAGATCCAGGCGATCCGGCTCTACTACGACTTCCACGATGTGGACGTCGATCGATACAACATCGGGGGAAAGTATCGCCAGGTGATGCTGGCGGCCCGGGAGCTTTCCCCGGACAAGTTGGCATCCCAGGCCCAGAACTGGGTGACCAGGCGGCTTCAGTTCACCCACGGCTATGGGTTGGTCATGAGTCCGGTGAACGAGATCGTGGGGGAGGGGCTGCCCAACCTGCTGGTGAAGGACATCCCGCCCCAGGGTGACATCAAGATAGACAAGCCTCAGATCTACTACGGCGAGGTCAACAATGGCTATGTGATCGTGAAGACCACGGCCCAGGAGTTCGACTACGCGAAGGGAGACGAGAACGTCTACGGCAGCTACCAGGGAAGCGGGGGGGTCAAGCTCGACTCCTTTTTCAAACGGCTGGCCTACGCCTGGTACTTCCGAGATGGCAACATCCTCTTCAGTGCCTATCTGACTCCCGAGAGCCGGGTGCTCTACTACCGGAACATCCAGCAGCGAGTTCAGAAGATCGCCCCCTTCCTCATGCTGGACAAGGATCCCTACCTGGTGGTGGCCGACGGCCAGCTCTACTGGATCCAGGATGCCTACACCTACGGCAGCGACTATCCCTACTCGGCGCTCTATCAGGAACGAGTTCAAGTTACAGTCCCATCCAGACCGGGAGCCCCGGCAACGCAGCAGGTACGGGTGGGTCGGGAGTTCAACTATATTCGAAACAGCGCAAAGGTGGTGATAAACGCCTACGACGGTTCAGTGCGTTTCTACCTCGCGGATCCCAGCGACCCATTGGCTTCGACCTTTGCGTCTATCTTCCCGAGCCTCTTCTCCCCGATGGATCAGTTGCCCGCCTCGCTGAAGTCCCATATTCGCTATCCTGAGGATCTCTTCAAGGCCCAGGCTGAGATGTATCGCACCTTCCACATGCAGGACCCGCAGGTCTACTACAACCGCGAGGATCTCTGGAGCATTCCCAGCGAATCGATTGGGGACGCTCGCCAGCCTGTGGAGCCCTACTACCTGATAATGCGACTGCCGGGAGAAAAGAGTGAGGAGTTCCTTCAGCTGCTCCCATTCTCCCCGTCCAACAAGGACAACATGATCGCCTGGCTTGCCGCTCGATCCGACGGCGCTAACTACGGCAAGCTAATCGTCTACAAGTACCCCAAGGACAAGCTGATCTACGGTCCAATGCAGGTCGACGCGAGGGTCAATCAGGATCCAAGCATCTCCTCTCAGTTCACCCTATGGGGCCAGCGTGGCTCACAGGTGACCCGTGGCAATTTGCTGGCGATCCCGGTCGGCCAGGCCAACCTGTACGTGATGCCGGTCTACCTCCAGGCGGACAGGGGATCCATCCCCGAACTGAAACGGGTGATCGTCTCCACTGGGAACAAGGTGGTGATGGAGCCCAGCCTGGGAGATGCGCTGAACAAGCTGTACGATGGTAAGCTAACGCTCGGCCCTTCCGCCCAGTCGGCGAGCACCACTGTTTCCACGTCGACTGCTCCAACGCCGTCCGGAGCGACATCGATCCCCTCCAGCATCTCCGAGCTGGTGAAGTCGGCTCAGGACCACTACAACAGCGCCCAGGAGCGGTTGAAGGCCGGCGACTGGGCGGGCTTCGGCGACGAGCTGAAAAAGCTCGGGTCGGATCTGAATGCCATGAATAGCCATGCCGGCCAGTAGCTCTATGCCTTGCGGCGGCGATGCTGGCGGATCATAGCTTTGGTAATGGTTGCCAGCCTGTATCCGGTTGTTGTATAGTACGGCAGAGTTGCTCTGGATTCGGTTTCCTGGGCATGAGTCTCCATAGCAGGCTTTTCTGAGTCTTACCCTTCCGGCCCCGTGGACGCCCGCTCTTAGGGCGTGTCCGGCTTCTTTCTCTTGGTCTAGCACGGTAATACCGCGTAACGGGCTACGGTGTGGCCCTATCAAAGATGTGGTTGTGCCCGGGGAATCCTGGCGACACATCTTGGGAGGTGGCTGGTATCAGCAGCCCACAACTACGCAGAAATTTGCGCGCCACGTTGAGGGCGCGATTGGATCTCCTAGTCGGCCTTGGCGTTCGTCTTCCCTTCAAGAGTCGGTTGCTGTCGCACCTGGTCGTGGTGGTGCTGGTTGGTTCCTCTGCTTGGGCCGCCCACGATCAACTTTTCGCGGCCCCTCAGGTGGTTGGCCTGCGGCCGTCCGTGGAGATGGCCTCCTCCGCTCCGGTGCCGGCTCCTACCCTGGAAGCCCTCGTTAGCCTTCCGATAAGCAGCTTCCCGGTTGCGGCGGCCGTTGCGCCGGTTGCCGGAGAATCGGGAAAGGCTTCATCTTCTGCCTCGTCGTCAGCGGTAGATCCCCTGCGGCAAAGTCTGCTGTATTCGATCGACGCGACTCCTAGCCCGAATGACAAGGCGCAGGAGGACGGGGTGATGGTAGTCAGGCCGGTGCCCTCAAGCCGAGGTGGCTTCCGCGCCCTTGAGCAGACTCCGAGTCCCACCCCCACCCCTGCTAAGAAGGAGCCTCTCAAGCCGCAAACCTACAAGGTGGTTTCCGGAGATACCCTTCTGGGCATCGCTTATAAGTTCGGGATCACTCCGGAGACCATCCTGTGGGCTAACAACATGGGCAATGGAGATCTCCTCCAGATTGGTGAGGAGCTGATCATCCTGCCGGTCTCCGGTGTTCTGCACAAGGTCAAGAAGGGTGATACCCTCTCGGGGATCGCCAATGAGTACGGTGCGGATCCAGAGAAGATCGCGGAAGCCAACGCACTTACCGATACCAATGCGCTGCAGGAAGGGCAGGAGTTGATCGTTCCCGGCGGCATGATGCGGACCACCGAGCCCATTACCGGTGCGCCCACAACCCCTAGTCCGCAACAGCTGGCCAATGCCCCCAAGTATGTGGTGAAGGATGGCGATACCCTGCTATCGATCGCGGATGCGTTTGGGGTGATGGCTTCCGCGATCCAGGGAGCCAACAATCTGTTAGATCCGAACAAACTGGCGGTAGGGCAGCAGCTATTGATCCCGGGAGGAAAAACTCCCGCGGCTGGGGCTCCGACGCCCGCGGCTATCGCGAAGGCGACCGGAGCGCCGCCCCCGCCTCCCGCTTCTAGCGGTTCCGCGGGGGACCGGATAGCCGCCATAGCGCAGCAGTACTTGGGCTACCGGTACGTCTGGGGAGGCACGTCCCCGGCCGGTGGGTTCGACTGTAGCGGTTTCGCGTGGTACGTCTACAAGGAGGCTGGGATGCCCATTCCCAGGGCACCGCTGCAGAGCCAGTTGGGCGCGGGCGCGAGGGTCAGCAGAAGCCAGCTGCTCCCGGGCGATCTGGTCTTCTGGCAGAACACCTACGAGGCTGGGCTCTCCCACGTGGGTATCTACCTGGGGGGCGGGCGCTTCATCAGCGCAGAATCGGAGTCGGTGGGGATACAGATCCGCTCGTTGAACGACCCATTCTGGTCATCGCGCTTTTATGGTGCCTCGCGGCCCTGGTAGAACTTCACACGGATGTCATAGGGGCGCCCGCACGGGCGCCCCTTTCTTATACGCGCCGCCGGGCCGCGCTGGTTTTCGTTGACTTTGCCTCCTGAGGGCTTTATCATCTGGTCGTTTCTTCCACCGTGTCGCTCTCTTGGCCTTCACTACTTTTCCAAATAGGAGGTGGTGCCCATAAGTTGATAGGCTGGGTCGCATCGGAGCCGAGTACTGGGTGTCAGCAGTGGCTGTGGAGTTAGGAAGGAAGGTGAGTTAATGAACTCCTTGGTTGCACTGGTTCTGGCCCTCGTGGTGGCTTTCATTGGCTACAGGTACTATGCTCGTTACGTCGACCGAAACATCATCAAAGCCGACCCCAAGAAGACGACCCCGGCCAAGATGTTTATGGACGGGGTGGATTTCATCCCTGCCGGCAAGAATGTTCTGATCGGCTATCAGTTCAAGTCCATCGCGGCGACGGGCCCGGTAACGGGTGCTATAATCGCTGCCCAGTGGGGCTGGCTGCCGGCAATCCTCTGGCTCTTCCTCGGTGTCTTGTTCATTGGCTGGGTACAGGATTACTCCTCGGCCATGCTGGGACTGAGGAAGGAAGGACAAACCTTCACGGCGCTCTCCTACCGGATGATCTCCCCTCGCGCCCGTTCGATCCTTCTAGCATTCCTATATCTCTATCTGCTGACAATCGCGGGCGCGTTCGGCAACCTGGTGGCTGGAAACCTCACCAACACCAAGATCCCCTTCGGCATCGTGGGCCTCACGGTGCTGGGTGTGCTTGCCGGTCAGATGATCTACCGGTGGAAGGTGGACATAATGGTGACCACTCTGATCACCACTGTCGCCGCGCTCGTGCTGATCTACCTGGGCTCTCTCCCCGCCATCTCCGGGATCTTCGCGGGACTGCCGAACGACCCGAAGGTGCTGGTTCCAGGGACCGCGCTAACCGCCAGCAAGCTGTTCTGGGGACTGGCGGCCCTGGTCTTCTGCTACTTCGGCGCGGTGCTGCCCATCTGGAGGTTCGCGCAGCCGATCAACTTTGTCTCCTTCTGGATCGTGGCCCTCGCGATGCTGCTAGGCGCGCTCGGGATCGTCGTGGGCCATCCGAATTTCACCGTGCCGCCGGTGGTGACATGGGACATCGCGGCATCGGGCTCGGGTGCTCTGCAGCCGCTGTGGCCGATGCTGTTCGTCACCATCGCCTGCGGCGCCATCTCGGGCTGGCACAGTCTTGTTTCCAGCTCCGGCACGGCCAGACAGCTGGAGAATGAGAAAGACGCACTACCCGTGGCCGGGGGATCGATGCTGGCCGAGATGGTGCTTGCGCTAATCGCCCTCGTGGCCGCGGTGGCTACGTATCCCAGCTTCAAGGCGTACCTGACCGCGTACAGCTCGCCGGCCGGACCGGCAGGTGTCTTCTCCTACGGTATGGCGGTACTGATGTCTTACGTAGGGATTCCGCAGGGGGTGGGTGTGGCGTTCGCTGGGGCCGTGTTCGTCATCCTGGCCATCACCGTCATGCAGCTGGTGATTCGCTTCATGAGGGTGGCCACGGCAGAGCTGGCCGGCGATTCGTTGCCCATCCTGAAGAACTTCCACGTGTCCACCATCATCGCCCTTCTGCTCACCCTCTTTCTACTGGCGACGGGCACGTTTGGTTTGCTCTGGCAGCTGTTCGGAGGCAGCAACCAGCTGATGGCCGGCTTGGCGCTGATGCTGGTGACCATCTACCTCATGAGCGAGGGGAGGCCCTCGGGCTTCGTCTTCTGGCCGATGGTATTCATGCTGGTTACCACCACCGTGGCGCTGTTGGTTACCGCCTACAACCTGCTGTGGGCGAACGTCCTGATGAAGGTGGCCGAGGGCAAGCCGGTGGACGCGGGTCTTGCGGCGGGCAACATCTTGATGGGGATCATCGCCCTCTTCCTGGTAGTGGCCGGCTTGATCCTGGCGTACGACGGATGGAAGGCTATGCAGGCCCTGAGGAACAAGCAGACCGGCCAGCAACCATCGACCGCCCAGGCCTAGTGAAAGTGCTGAGTGCTGAGTCCTCCCTCTCCCCTCGGGAGAGGCACAAACATGCCAGAGGGCATGTTTGCGGGGTGAGGGCTGGAGGTGCTGGGTTCTGAGCTCTTAAGATCCCTTTATAGGGCTCAGAACCCGGCACCGCGATCCATCGTTCGTCGGAGGGAGGTGAATTCCAATGGGTTTCTTCCAGGGGATCAAGGAGTTTGTGTACGGGATGGCGGCCCACGACATGACCCGCTATGCCCTGAAGACACGGGCCAGCATGGAGCACCTGTTCATACTGATCACCATGGGTGACCTGCTGGGCGTGCCGATCTTGCCGCCCTACTACTCGCTTCGTATTCTCCCCTACGTGGTGCCTCAGGTTGCCACCTGGAAGCGTCGAATGCTGCGCGAGCGAGACATGGCCGATGCGATTGCATAACCAGGACTGAGTGCTGAGGACTGCGGACTCACTCCCCTGTTCGTAGCTCAGTCCTCAGTCCTGGATCCTCAGCCCTGAATAGGGGGTGACTAAGATTTCACTCGCTGAGATATTCGAGAAATTCCCTGACCGGCGGTACATAATGTACGGTGGCAAGGGAGGGCTGGGGAAGACCACCTTCTCCGCGGCCACCGCCTATTACCTGGCAAAGAAAGGCTTCAGGACCCTGGTATTCAGCGTCGATCCGCAGGCGAGCCTCTCGGACATATTCAAGCGAGACATTTTCGGCAAGGGTCCCGTTGAGATCATGCCCAACCTGTACGCACAGGAGATCGATGCGGACCAGCGGATCAAGGCGTACCAGCAGGAGATTCGGCAGAAGATCCTGGACATGTACGGTCTGGAGCAGGTTCCAGAGGAAATCGAGAACTACATTCAGGCTGCCGCGGCGGAACCGGCGATGGAGGAGAGCGCCATCTTCGACGCTGTTGTGGACATCGTCGTGCAGCAGGACTATGACTACTACATCTACGACCTGGTGCCACTGGGCCATGCTCTCTACTATCTCTCGATGGCCAGCGTGTACGACGCCTGGATAGACAAGATAACCCACCTGAGAGAGGAGATGGCGGAGTATGATAAGGTGGCATCCGTGATGAAGAGAAGCCAGGAGTCCGAGGAGGATGCGATCCTCAAAGAGCTGTTGTACATCAAGCAGAGGATCAACAAGTCCAGTGGGATCCTGACCGACAGGGAGAGGACCGGTTTCTTCTTCGTCCTGGTTCCAGAGGAGATGATCATTCTGGACACCCAGAAGGCGGCAACCCTTTTCGCCAAGTACGAGGTGCCGCTCTCGGGGTACATCGTGAA
>JAJYNT010000391.1 GCA_021786215.1 Chloroflexota bacterium
GCCGCTGGGTTACCTGTACGCACCCGATCCCGCAAGCCAGAAGGTTTCCACGCTGGGAGGAAACATCGGGGAGAACTCGGGGGGCCCGCACTGTCTCAAGTACGGTGTCACGACCAACCACGTCCACGGACTTGAGGTGGTGTTGCCGAGCGGAGAGGTGATACATACGGGCGGCCCCTGCGAGGATAACCCCGGTTACGACTTGACGGGAACCATTGTGGGCTCCGAGGGAACCTTCGGTTTCGTGACGTCGATGACCCTGCGACTGATGAGATCCCCAGAAGCCATCAAGACAATGCTGGCGATATTCAATACACTGGAGGACTCGGGCAGCGCCGTATCGGAGATCATCGCCGAGGGCATCGTACCGGCTACTCTTGAGATCATGGACAAGATCGTCACCTGGGCAGTGGAGGAAAGCTACCATTCAGGCTACCCTCTCGACGCCGAGGCGATCCTGATCATCGAGCTGGATGGATTGAAGAACGGACAGGAACGTCAAGCTGAACGAATAGTGGAGATCTGCAAGAAGAACCACGTCAGGGAGATCAAAGTCGCCAAGAACGACGCGGAACGGAACGGTCTCTGGGCCGGGAGGAAGGGCGCTTTTGGCGCCGTGGCTCGTGTCAGCCCCAGCTACTCGGTTCAGGACGGCACAGTGCCTCGCACTCGTTTGGCTGAGACCCTCAAGAAGGTGGTCGCCATAGCGGAGAAGCACAACGTCAAGGTTGGCAACGTCGCGCACGCCGGGGATGGCAACCTGCACCCCCTCATCATGTTCAACCCCAGGGACACAGAGGAGGTGAAAAGGGTACACGAAGCCGGCAAAGAGATCCTGAAGCTGTGCGTCGAAATGGGCGGCACTTTAACCGGCGAGCACGGCGTTGGAATAGAAAAGCAGGACTCCATGCCGCTGGTGTTCAGCGAGGCCGAAGTTGAAGTGATGTCCAGGGTCAAGAAGGCCTGTGATCCCGGCAACATGCTGAACCCGAACAAGATCTTGCCCCTCCAAAGGGCGGCCGAAGGAATGGGGGTGCAGGGATGACGCTGACAGCGCAGAGCTTGAAGGCAATTCAGAAACGGCTGGCGGAGATCGTGGGGTCTGAGAACAGCCTCACCGGGGAGCAGTTGGCCGCCTACTCGGCCTACGGTGAGCGACCGATAGCTGTGGTCCTACCGGCCGACGAGAGCCAGACAGCGGAAGTAGCGAAGCTAGCGAGTATCGAGGGGGTTCCGGTCACGGTATGGGGAGGCGGCACCAAGCAATCGGTATTGCCGATCCAGCCGCGCGACGGGATAGTGCTTGGCACCAGCAGGATGAGCGCCACCCTCGAACTGGACGCAGCCAACCTGACGGTGACCGTGGCAGCCGGCAAAGTCATGGACGACCTGCAGCAGGAGCTGGCGGGGGCCAAGCTGTTCCTGCCTCTGGACCCGGTAGACTCCGGGAAGGCCACGGTTGGCGGCACCCTGGCTACCAATAGCAGTGGACCGAACCGATTGCTCTACCGAACGGCGAGGGATATGGTGCTGGGACTGCGAGTGGCTACCCCCCAGGGCACCACGGTGCGAGTTGGCGGCAAGACCGTCAAGGACGTGGCCGGCTACGACATGAAGAAGCTGTACATCGGTTCCTGGGGTACCCTGGGGGCCATCACGGCAGCAACCTTCCGGTTGCTACCCCTTCCCGAGGCAAGCGCAACCGTGGCGATGGCCTTCCCGCGGCTTTCCAGCGGGTGCACCATGGTATCCGGCATCCTCGCCTCCTTCATGCGACCCTCTACCGCGGACCTGCTCAGCCATGGGGCAATGCCGATGGCGGTCGAGCGGGCATTCGAGTTGAAGCCCACCGAGTACCTCCTGCTGGTGCAGGTGGAGGGCGCGGTGGAGGCCGTGGAAAGGCAGAAGCGGGAGCTGACGGAGCTGGCCTCCAGGAACGGGGCACGAGAGATCTTCACCCTGGAGGGCGGTGAGGAGCGAGAGCTGTGGCAGTATCGCAAAGAGGTGTTCGCCGGCATGCCGGGCGACGGGCCGGCCATGCTGCTTAAGGGATCGGTGCTGCTGAAGCGAGTGTTCGATTTCGCCGGCGGCCTGGTCAACCTTCGAGGGCTGGAGGTCGCCTTCGCATCCCATGCCGGTAATGGCATCGTGTACGGATTGATCAGCACGGAGACCGGTCAGGAAGAGAGGCTGGTCGCGGCCGCCGGGCGGCTCCAGCAGTTGGCTGCGGAGTGCGGAGGGTTTGCCCTGGTGCAGAAGGCGCCCCGTCTCGAGGCCGGCAAGCTGCAGCTGTGGCCGCCCAGGAGCGACTACGGTCTTATGAGGGATATCAGGGCGCAGTTGGACCCCGGTGACCTGTGGAACCCGGCGCGAGTCCCAGGAGGGAGGGCATAGATGGCGATGGAAAACGGTGGAGACGGGAAGACGATGTCCGCCCTGGCAGAGCTGGTGGAGAAGTGCAACCGCTGCGGCTTTTGCCAGGCCGGGTGCCCTACCTACAAGGCGACCGGGCTGGAGTGGCAGGTGTCTCGCGGTCGAGTGGCGCTGGTGAGGGACATCCTCGACGGCCGGATAGAGCTGCTGGAGGACGACATTCGGGAGGCACTGGGAAGCTGCCTCCGTTGCGGCGGATGCACCACTCACTGCCCGCCTCAGGTTCAAACCCCAGAGATAGTGGACCTGGCCATCGAGGAACTGGTACGGTTGAAGGGCCAGCCCTGGGTTCAGCGAGTGATCTTCCGGGACCTTCTTCCGAACCGGGGGCTGCTGGACGCGACGGGGAGAGCGGTATGGCTGGGCCAGGTCACCGGCGCTCAAGGCGTAGCTAAGAGCCTCGGCATCACCAAGATCCTGGGGAACGATGCCCACAGGGCTCAGGATGGCCTTCCCAAGCTGCCTCCCAAGACCGCTCGGCAGCTGCTGCCCACCATGATGAGGCCGCTGCCCAATCGCCGGTACCGGGTGGCCTATTTCATCGGCTGCGCAACCAATCAGCTCTATCCCGAGGTAGCGGCATCGATGCTCCGGGTGCTCTACGCCAATAATACAGAGGTGCTGGTACCCGAGGTGGTGGACTGCGGGAAACCGCCTACCGTCTACGGCGACTTCGACGCCGCCCATGCCCTGGCTCGAAAGAATATCGACGCCATGTACGGGTTGGATGTGGACGCCATCGTTACCGACTGCGCGACCTGCGGCTCCTTCATCAAGGAGTATGACAAGCTGATGGCCGAGGATCCGCGGTATGCGGAGAAGGCGAAAGCAGTGGCGGGAAAGATGAAGGACATCAGCGAGTTCTTGACGGAGATCGAGCTGAACAACCAGATGGGGGATGTGAAGAGCAGGATCACCTACCACGACCCCTGCCACCTGGTGCGGTTCCAGAAGGTTAGCGCTCAGCCCAGAGCGCTGCTGAAGAGCATCCCCGGGCTGGAGTTCAAGGAGATGGCAGAGGCCGACATGTGCTGCGGCGGCGCCGGATCCTACTCGTTGACCCACTACGACCTATCTCAACAGGTCTTGAGCCGGAAGATGGGCAACGCCTCTCGGACCGATGCTGGATACCTCGCGACCGGATGCCCCGCGTGCATGATGCAGCTGTCTTCTGGGGTTCAGCGGGACGGTCTGCCTATGAAGGTGATACATACGGTGCAGTTGCTGGACAAGGCGTACGAGGTAAAGTAGACGGGGTGACGGTCAAGTTGACGGGGCCAATACCGTTTATGTAGACTTTGGGCGGTCTTCACCCCAGCGTAGCGTTGCTGCATGAGGATCGCGCCTCAGGGTTCACTCACCAAACATGTGGGAGGTTTGCGTACTGTGCTTAGCGACCTAGATATCGCACAAGCTGCGAAGATGAAACCGATCACCGAGATCGCCCAGGGACTCGGCCTACTCGAAGATGAGATAGAGCCCTACGGCAAGTACAAGGCAAAGGTCAATCTGGACGTTCTCGAACGGTTGAAAGACAGACCTAACGGCAAGCTGATCGACGTGACCGCGATCACCCCCACTCCACTGGGCGAGGGGAAGACGGTCACCACCATCGGCCTGTCCCAGTCCCTCGGGTACATCGGCAAGAAGGTGTTCACCTGCATTCGGCAGCCCTCGCTGGGACCCGTCTTCGGAATCAAAGGCGGCGCCGCGGGCGGAGGGTACTCCCAGGTGGTGCCGATGGAGGACTTCAATCTCCACCTCACCGGCGACGTCCATGCGATTGGCGCTGCTCACAACCTTCTGGCCGCTTTCATCGACAACCACATCCACCACGGCAATAAGCTGGGGATCGATCCCTTCAGCATCACCTGGCCACGGGTTATGGACATCAGCGACCGCGCCGTTCGCCAGATCATCGTGGGGTTG
>JAJYNT010000462.1 GCA_021786215.1 Chloroflexota bacterium
CCAGTCATAGACACCGCTGCCCAACTGAGCATCAGGCCGATCATGGCTCGCTCCGAGCGCACCGTGATCGGCATGGCGGACGGCTACACCAGGGCCACCAACGGCCGGAAGATCGGTGTTTGCACCGTCCAGTACGGTCCCGGCACTGAGATCTCCTTTGGCGGCATAGCCCAGGCCTACTCCGATTCGACCCCGCTCCTCTTCCTTCCCGGGGGCGTTCCCGAGAGCAGGCTGGGGGTGAAGCCGAACTTCGAGGCCCTGCCGGCCTACCAGCAGGTCACGAAGTGGGCGGCTCGGGTCAACCGAGCCGCTCGGATCCCCGACTTCATGCGTAGCGCCTTCACCTACCTGAGAACCGGAAGGCCCGGCCCGGTGGCTTTGGAGCTGCCGATGGATGTGCTAGGGGAAGAGGTTGAGGAGTCCGGCCTCTCCTATTGGCCCGTCAAGGGTGCGAGGACGATGGCCGACCCCGCGGACGTGTCGGCCGGGGCGAAGGCGCTCGTGGAGGCTCGAAGCCCCCTCCTGCACGCGGGGGCCGGCGTTCTCTACTCCCAGGCCTGGGAAGAGCTTAAGGAACTGGCCGAGCTGCTCCAGGCTCCGGTGATGACCACCCTGTCGGGCAAGAGCGCCTTCCCGGAGGATCACCCTCTCTCTTTGGGGAGCGGAGGCCTGGCCTGGCCTCGGGCGATCACCCGTTACCTGGAGGATGCGGACCTGATATTTGGGATCGGCTCCAGTCTCTCCATCTCCAGTTTCGCCACCCCTATCCCTCGGGGTAAGGTGGCAATGCAGCTCACGGTGGACGACCGCGATCTCAACAAGGATTATCCGCTTCGGTACCTGCTGGTGGGCGATGCCAGGCTGGTGCTGCGCCAGTTGATAGAAGAGGTCCAGCATCTGCTGGGTTCCGAGGGCCGAAAGGGCGACGACAGGGTGGCACAAGGGCTGAAGGCGGTCAAGGATCAGTGGCTTGCCGAGTGGATGCCCAGGCTGACCTCCAACGAAACCCCCATCAATCCATACCGGGTGATGTGGGATGTGCAGCGGGCCGTGGACCCGAGGAATGTCGTCGCTACCCACGACGCTGGAAACCCCAGGGATCAGATGGCCCCGTTCTGGCGCGCCCTGGAGCCCAGCAGCTACATCGGATGGGGTAAATCCACCCATCTGGGCTACAGTCTGCCTCTGGCCATGGGCGTCAAGGTCGCCAGACCCGACAAGACGGTGATCAACATCATGGGGGACGCCGCCTTCGGGCAGAGTGGCATGGACATCGAAACCGCCGTCCGGAACCATATCGGCACCCTGACGATTCTGATGAACAACTCCTGTCTGGGTGGCTACGACAAGCACCTGCCCAACGCCACGCGACTGTACGGTACCCGCTTCATCTCGGGGGACTACAGCAGGGTGGCAGAGGGACTGGGCGCCTACGTGGAGAAGGTCGAGAAGCCGGAGGAGATCATCCCCGCCGTACACCGGGCGGTGAAGGTCACGGCCGAAGGCCGCCCTGCCCTGCTGGAGGTGATTACCCGGGAGGAGAAGGAGTTCTCCAGGTAGACGAATCCCGGTAGTGTGCGGGGTGTAGAGTAGGAGACTGGCGCGCTGGCTCTTGTGTCCGGCGCTGTCCACGCGGTAGCTGCAGGCGCCGCGGTCCCGAGACTACGCCCCGTTTCCAGCCTCCCCTCATCAATCCGGACATGAAGTTTTCCCGCATCCGGCTTTCCGAGATCCTTCACCGCGCCGCTATCGGCGCTGCCTTGTGCCACCTGACGGTTCCTGACAGTTGATACAGCCCGAGCTTCTGGAAGAACTCCAAGGTATGGCTCTCCCATCGTCGCCCGGACTTCCCCGCCTTCTTGCTCAGGAACAGCCCCAGCCTCTCGCGTACGTAGCTATCCACCTGCCCGAACTTCTCGCCGGAGTTGCCCACTCGGAAGTAGGCTCCCCAGCCTCGCAGCACACGGTTCACTTCGTTCACTACCGGCTTCACCGCACGAGAGCTCGACCCCGCGCTTCGGCGCCCGGGTCTCCCCGTACGCTGGCGGGCTGCTACGAAGGGTCTTGGCACCTCCTTCGACCGGACTCTCACCGGCAAGTCATCGTGGACTTCCAGGACGCACATTGTGTCAATCTGGTGCGGGCAAACTGCCTCCTTGAACTGTCACCCCGAGCCCTTGAACTGTCACCGCGAGTACCTCAGGGTTCCGGGAACCCTGTGCGAAGCACAGAAACTTGAAGTTTCTGAACAGCGCAGCGAAGGGTCTCCAGTGGTGGCAACGGAGCGGGGATCGGACGAGAAGATGCTTCGCTCCGCTCAGCATGACAGGTGTAGGCTCCTCGTGACCGGCGGCCAACTCGCCTGGCGGTGCGCCAACTCAAACTGACACAATACTCCGCACACTACCTGCTCTGAGATTCGCGCACAGATGGGATGAAGTTGGAGGGTTGATGAACTGACAGTGCAATAGCTGGAGGGATGGAGTAGAAGTTAGTTAGCTATCCCAACGGCATGGTCGAGGCACGGAGTTACGACGATGCCAACCCACTCGTGAGCATCATGGTCACCAAAAACGGCACGACCCTGGCCAGCTTCGACTACATCCTGGCCAAAATCGACAAGACAGCAGAACAACGCTAGTCGCCGAAAGCCTCGATGAACTCCTCGCGCGGGATTCCAGCCTGGGTGCAAATCGTCCGAAGCGTAGAGCCTTTGATGCGGCTGTGATTCGGCATCGTGAGGGGAATCCGGGTGCCATCGGCGTTCTCTCGTACCATGGCGATATGCTCCTGCTCCCGGACCAAACGAAACCCCAGCGACTCCAACGTCTTGATTACCTTGGCCTTCGGGGCGTCGACGGGGAATCTGGGCATCAGACAGCAATGCCCGTCTCGGCCACAAAAGCTTCCAGCACGGGCGACTCCGTGTCCAGAACATCCCGACCAAAGGTGTCGACGTGAAAACGGATGGCCGACTTCACGTCCTCCATCGCCTCTTCGAAGCTGTCGCCTTCTCCCACCACCACGCCTTTGAGACCAAGGGGGTAGGCAACGTAACCGTCGGGATGCTTCTCGACGACAATCTTAATCTGTCTCATCACCTGGCACTCCCAAATAGGCCGATTCGCGTGCACGTCCGGCGGTTCAATACTACCACCCACGGTCCCCAAAAGAAGCTCAGCAGCCCAGGACCTTCGCCATACGGTGGCCGGCCTCCTCCAGCTTCTCCCGGGCGGTGGCGTAGGAGACCCGCACGAAGCCCTCGCCCCGCGGCCCGAAGCTGTTGCCGGGTACGCACCCAACCTTGGCGGTCTTCAGCAGGAACTCGCTCAGCTCCACTGAGGACATCCCGGTGCCCCGAATGTCGGGGAACGCGTAGAAGGCCCCCTCCGGCTTGTGGCAGCGGAATCCGGGGACCTTGTTCAGCAGATCGGTGATCAGATCCCGCCGTGCCTGGTACTCCTCTACCATCTCCGCTATGAAGCTCTGCTCCGCCTCGAGGGCCACCAGTGCCCCGGCCTGCAGCATGGTGGGGGCGCAGGCGGCCACGACTTGGTGAACCTTCATCATCCCCTGGATCAGGGCCGGATGGGCGATGGCGTAGCCCAGCCGCCAGCCAGTCATGGCGTAGGCCTTGGAGAAGGAGTTGACGGTGATGGTGCGCTCTTTCATACCCGGCAGGGTGGCGAAGCAGGTCGCCGCGCGGCCGTCATACACGATGGTATCGTATACCTCGTCGGAGATCACCAGCAGGTTGTGGCGCTCCGCCAAAGCGGCGAACTGCTCCATGATCTCCCTGGTGTAGAGCTGTCCGGTGGGATTGCCCGGGGAGTTGATCACCATCATCTTCGTCCTGGGGGTGACCAGCGATTCGACCTCGGCCAGATCCGGATAGAAGCGGTTCTCGAAGCGCAGCGGGTAGCCCACCGGCCTGGCACCACACAACAGTGCCTGGGAGCTGTATACCATGAAGCCCGGATCGGGGATCAGCAGCTCGTCACCCGGGTCCAGGGTCGATTGCATCGCCAGATAGAGGGCCTCGACGCCCCCGATGGTGACGATAACCTCACCCTCCGGATCCACCTTGAGCCCGCCCACCCTGTTCATCCTGGCGGCGATTGCCTTCCGCAGCTCATCCTCCCCCAGGTTGGAGCTGTAATGGGTTTCGCCCCGATCCAGGGACTCCTTCGCCGCGGCTCGAATGTGAGGAGGAGTATCGAAGTCGGGTTCCCCCACCGCCAGGCTGATGACGCCCGGCTGCTTCGCGAGCTCGAAGATCTTCCGAATACCCGAGGGTGGAAAGGAGCTGACTCGATCGGACAGTCGTGGCTCCACGTTGTGCCTCCTCATTCAC
>JAJYNT010000020.1 GCA_021786215.1 Chloroflexota bacterium
TCTGGTCGACGCCCAGTCCCGATTCCTTGCCTATCTCCGCGCTCAGCTCTCTGGGGAAGCCGTACGTATCGTACAGTCTGAACATTAGATCCCCTGGCAGCTTCGGGAGCCCCTGCTCCTTGGCCTCCGAGATCCAGCGGTCCAGAAGCACCAGACCGGTCTGGAGTGTCCGGCTGAACCTCTCCTCCTCCTGGGCTACTACCCGTCGCACGAACTGGTGTCGTTCCTTCAGCTCCGGGTAGGCCCCGGACATATGGTCGACCACTACGTCCACAATGCCGGACAGGAACGGGCCCTCCACCTCCAGCAGCCGTCCGTGCCGCACGGCGCGTCGCAAGACTCGCCTGAGCACGTAGCCACGCCCCTCGTTGGAGGGCAGAACACCGTCTGCCGTCAAGAAGGTCATGGCCCGCCCGTGATCGGCGATAACCCGCAGGGAGAAGTTGGTCTTCTCATCGCTACCATACCGCCGCTGGGACAGCTGCTCTGCCGTCTGGATGATCGGCCTGAACAGGTCGGTCTCGTAGACGGTCTTACAGCCCTGCTTGATCGCCGCCATCCGCTCCAATCCAAGCCCCGTGTCGATGTTCTTGCGGGGCAGCGGGGTCCTGGTGCCATCCACGTCCTGAAAGTACTGCATGAACACCAGGTTCCAGTATTCCAGATAGCGATTGCAGTCGCAGCCCGGCGCGCAGTCCGGTTTCCCGCAGCCCATCTCGGGACCCATGTCGATGAACAGCTCGGAGTCGGGGCCGCACGGTCCGCTGTCCCCCGGAGGTCCCCAGAAGTTGTCCTCCAGGTAGGAGATTCTCTCCTCCGGCACCCCAGCCTCCATCCAGTAGCCCTTGGCCTCGTCGTCGGTGGGATGCACGGTGATGTAGATCTTCTCCCTGGGCAGCTTCAGGTAATCGAGAGAGAACTCCCAGGCGAAGGCGATTGCTTCTTTCTTGAAATAGTCTCCGATGGAGAAGTTGCCCAGCATCTCGAAGAAGGTGAGGTTTCTGGGGTTCCCTACACTGTCGATGTCGGTGGTGCGGAAGCACTTCTGGCAGGAGGTCAGGCGAGGCTGAGGCGGTGCCTGCCTGCCTACCATGAATGGGATCATCTGCTGCATGCCAGCTGTGGTGAGCAGCACGGTGGGGTCGTCCCGTGGGACGAGGCTGGAGCTAGGCATAACCAGGCTCCCCTTCGATCGGAAAAAGTCCAAGAAGGACTTGCGGATCTCGTCACCCGTCACTGGATAACCCCCAACTCTGCCAGAATCCGTGGAATCTTAAACGTAGGGCCGCCAGGGTGTCAATTTTGTCCGGAACACCCTCGAGGGCTGAGCAGTTGGCCCCGGGTAGTCTGCCCTTCGTCACCCCCGCGAAAGCGGAGGTCCAGGGCACATCGGCCGGGGAGGATCTGGATGCCCGCGCAAGTGGGCATGACAGTGGATTGCGCAAACGATCCCAGGCCAGATGCTTAGGCCAGAAATGGGGACGCGAAGAGGATGACCCCGGCGCCGGACAGCAGCAGCCTGACACCCTGCCGCCTCATGAAGGCTGGCTGCCGAATCGCCCTGAAGAGCAGGTACGCGACGGCCGCCACTGGCCCAACCAGCGGTGCCTGAGTGAGGGCGAGGCAGAGCCCACCGGCGTAACCGGTCAGCAGGTACTCGATGGGACGCCGGCTGTCGATCGCCCGCAGCAGCAGGTAGAAGAGCAGCAGCGGACCCACCAAGAGCTGCATCTCGAAAAGTCCGCCCTGGCTCGCTTGGATGTGCCAGGGCGTGAGGGCCAGCAGAAGAGCGCCAACTGCGGCTGCTATGAAAGGGACGACCCGCCGCGCCACAAGGTAGAGCAGCAGGATGGAGGCCAACCCTTCGATCGCTGCTCCCCATCGGACCGCGAGGGCGGCACCGCCCGCCATCGTAGCCAGCGGCAGCGCCACCCAGTAGCTCAGCGGCGAGAGTCCGGTCGGTCCGGGGGCGAAGAGGTTCCTGACCTCTCCCCTCAAGATCGACGACAGTTCGACCGGCGAGGATTGATCCGCTATCCGGCTCTCCGGCGGGAGAGCGATCTGGATGACCGTCGCCATCGCCAGAATGCCGAGCACGGCGGTCAGTTCCCTGTTCGCTTTCGGCCTAGCCAGATGGAGAGGATCGCTTACACCGAAGTTGAGTCCCACCGGCAGGGCCGCCAGGGCGAATAGCCACAGCCAGATGGCCTCGGCGGAGCTTCCACGTCTCTCCAGCAGATAGACAGCGACGGCCCCGGCCACGACTCCGATGGTCAGTAGGATTGCGCCGGCGATCCTCCAGCCTGTTGGTGGAGCCGTCTCTTTCCCCCGGGCCTCTTTCGCCGTTGGTACTTCTGTCCGCATGCTTTCTTTCGTTACTCTCCTGGCCCGGCTTTTCGCAACCACAGGCACTGTCCCGTTGGCAGCCGGTCGGGCCACCGGACGGTCAGCACCACCCCGCCGCCAAAGGGGCTCCCCGCCGCTAGCCGTGCCAGCGAGTTGTAGCTGCCGTGGAAGCGCAGCGTCCAGTCGGGAAGATCGTAGATCCGAGCCTGACCACCCGGCTTGAGAACCCTGTGGACCTCGGCCAGCCCCGCGGCGGGATTGTCCCAGTGGTGGACCGAGAAGCTGCTGACGACGAGGTCGAACTGCCCGTCGTCGAATGGAAGCCTCTGGGAGTCGCCCTGTTGGAACTGCACCCGATCGCTCACCTGTGCCGTTGTTGCGTGGGCTATTGCTCGCTCGACCATCGCTGGGTCCAGATCCACTCCAGTGATCGAGACCCCAGGTGCAATCTCGGCAAGCCGAACGTCGAGCCGGCCTGGGCCGGCGCCCACGTCAAGCACCGATCCGGTCGGAAATGTTGCCGCCAGTTCCCTGGCCACCTGATCGTACAGGCCGCTCAGAAACAGTCCTGCCCACGGGTCGTAGGTGCTTGCGCTGGGCATGCCATGTAGCATCCTGGAGACACCTTCAAAGGAGCTGCGCCGCCATTGGCGGTACAGCCAGGTGCCCGTGGTCAGCGCGGCCAGTGCCACTATCCATCTTCGTTTTCGCATGCGTCCTTCTCCCATACTGGTACTGATCCCATGTCACCACGACAAAAGCCTTACCGGTATACCACCTCGTTCAACTGGTCGTCTCTGGCGTAGCAGCCAAGCAGTTCTAGAAGCTGTGCAAGAGTCAGGCCCGGCGCCTTGTCGCGGAGGCGCTTCCCCGTGGGTTCGCAGCGACTCATCTCAGAGATCGCAGGGATTCGTCGCACGCGCTGAGCGTCTTCGTGTGCTGCCAACGCCGGGGGTCAGGGTCCTGACCAGTAGATAGGTCAGGAACGCCAGGGCTGTGATAAAGAAGCTCGGAGGATAGGGCGCGTAGAAACCCGCGAGTAGCCCGATCCACACCGAGAGGACGCCGATGGCCACAGAGAGTCCGATCGCTCGACCCACCCTGGCCGTAAGGTGCTGAGCAGTCGCCGCTGGCAGGATGAGCAGCGCGAAGATCAGGAGAACCCCAACCACCTCGACGGCCGCCGCGATGGCGATGGCCAGCAATACCATGAAGCCGATACCCAGGAGGCGAACCGGCACACCCCTTGCCGCGGCGATCTCCGGATCCAGAGAGGCAAAAAGTAGGGGCCTGTAGATGACTGCCATGGCCGTCAGGGCGAAGGCAGCGAAGAAGGTCACGTACCAGACGTCGGCCGGCGCAATGGCCAGGATGTTGCCGAAGAGGATATTGGTCGCCTGCCCGGCCAGCTTTGAGGATATGCTCAGGAAGAACGACCCCAGGGCCAAAGCAAAGGTGAGGGTTGCCCCCACTGCCACGTCGCGTCCACGAAGCTTCTCGCCGAGCAGACCGATCACGATCCCGGCGGCTGAGATGAAGGCAACCAGACCAAGGAATACGTCTACTCCGAGCACCACTGCGCCGGTTGCCCCGGCGAACCCCCCGTGCGCCAGAGCCTCACTGGCGAAGGCCAGGCGCCGCAATACGACGAAGTAGCCGACGACCGCGGCCATGACCGCGATAATCGTCCCGGCAACAAAGCCGTTGCGCATGAAGCCATAGCTGAGAATAGTCTGCAGGTCCGCGACGAGATTCCAGTTTGGTCCGGCGAAGATGGCGGGTGTCAATGCCTCATACTCCGGTGATGAAACGCTGGCCGTCCGACGTGTGGACGATGCGGACCGGCGCTCGGTACAGTCGGCTGAGGATGTCGGGATGGACCACCTCGTCCATCGAGGCAGCGATCGGTTTACAATCTAGTAGGTAGATGACTCGATCCAGGACCCCGAGGAAGAGGTTCAGGTCGTGAGTAACGAACAGCACGGTAACCCGGCGTTCGCGAG
>JAJYNT010000460.1 GCA_021786215.1 Chloroflexota bacterium
CTGCGCCTGCGCGACGCAACCGACTATGCACTGGTCGGGTCCTGCCCGCTGGGCACCGACCTCACCAGCAGGCTCCTCTGGCTGCGCGGATACACCGAGGGCATGATGGATCTCATGGAGAATTCCGCTTTTGTCGAAGCCCTGCTCGACCGCGTCACGGAGACCGCCCTCCGCGCCTGGGACCTCTTCCTCGGCGAGGTCGGCGACTGCGTGGACGTGGTGGTGATGTCCGACGACCTTGGCACACAGCGGGCTCCGCTGTTCTCCCCGGCCGTGTACAGCCGCTTTTTCAGGCCGAGGCTTGCCCAGATCATCTCCTTCGTCAAGCACCGCTCTCAGGCGAAGATCTTCTTTCACTCCGATGGGGCCATGTACCAGTTCATACCGGACCTGATCGAGATGGGCGTGGATATCCTCAACCCCGTGCAGGTGAGCGCGGCCGGCATGGGGGACACCGCGAAGCTGAAGCGGGAGTTCGGGAAGGAGTTGACCTTCTGGGGTGCCATCGACACCCAACAGATCCTGCCCTTCGGCCGACCGGAGGAGGTGCGGGACGAGGTGCGGCGCCGGCTGGACGACCTGGCGCCGGGGGGAGGCTACGTCCTGGCAGCGGTGCACAACATCCAGGACGGCGTGCCCCCCCAGAATGTTCTGGCCATGGTCCAGGCACTGCACGAATAAGGAGAGATGAGCAAGATGCAGAGACTCAGCTCCGCAGAGCGTCTCCTGCGCACCATCAGAGGCGAGCCCGTGGACCGGATCCCCATCTTGTCTCCGCTCGACTGGACCCCGATAGCTCGCGAGATCGAGCCCGGCGGTTGGAGAGACGAGCCGAACTACCGCGGCCTCGTCCCGCTGGCAGCCGAGAACTGCGACTTCCTGGTCGATCTGGTGGTGCCCGAGGGGTCCGCGGCGGCGGAGAGGATCGAGGGCCAGGGAGGCTACGAGACCATCGCTGGAGGCATCTTCGACCGCCGTTTCTTCTTGATTCCTCCAGAGCAGGTGGAGGTGGCCGAGGAGGAAACGCGAGACGGCCAGCGATCTGTGGCCTACCTGGTTCACACGCCAAAGGGGGACCTGCGAGAGGTTGACGAGTTCCCTCGGGATATCGATACGACCTGGGCATCGGAACCGCTGATCAAAGAGCCCGAGGACGTCAAACGTATCCTTTCTGTGCCCTACCGCTTTGACAGGCCGAACCTGGACGCCTTCTTCGCGAGGCGAGAGCAGCTGGGCGATCGCGGGCTGGCCCAGCTCTTCGTCTCGTCCTGCATCACCCACATCTCTCGGATGACGGGGTTGCAGCAGTTCCTAGAGTGGGTGGTAACGGAGCGGCCTCTCATCGACCGCATGCTGGAGGAGATCTATCCGAGGGTCCAGGAGCGGCTGCGCTACGTTCTGGACCATGGGGTGGGGCCCGTCTTCCACTTCGGTGGTAGCGAGCAGGCCACGCCACCCCTGATGTCGAACCGGCTCTTCGACGAACTGGTGGTGAAGTACGATGCCCCGCTGATGAAGATGGTTCGCGATGCCGGGAAGATCGTCCACGTGCACTGCCACGGCCGTGTGAACACGGTTCTCGATCGCTTCATCGAGATGGGCGCGCAGTTGCTGGATCCCGTTGAACCGCCGCCCCAGGGAGATACCGACCTGGCCGAGGCTAAGAGACGCGCAGCCGGAAGGATGACCCTGATTGGAAACATCGAAATGGTGGATCTCGAGACGGAGGCACCGGAGGTGATCGAGGAGAGAGTAAGGGATGCCGTCTGCCTCGGGGGTCAGGATCATTTCATCCTGTCTGCCAGCGATGTCACGGTTTCGCGAGTAAGCGACCGAATGCGCGAAAACATCCACCGCTTCGTCGAAGTGGGCATCAAGTACGGAACCTTCGACGGCAGCAACCCATGCCTTCACTGATCAATAGAGTCCAACGGCCCGGACCGGTTCCACCCCGGCCGGAGCAGGGGGAGAAGATGGCAGACTACGATGCACTGAAGCAAGCCGTGATCGACGGCAACGCGGGTAGGGTGAAGGAATTGACCCAGCAGTGTCTGGACGAGGGAAAGAGGCCGCAGGAGGTGCTGGATGCGGCCTTGATCCCAGCCATGGACGTCGTGGGGGAGAAGTTCACCAATCAGGAGTTCTACATACCGGAGATGCTGATCGCCGCCCGAGCGATGCAGGGAGGGCTGGCCCTGCTCAAGCCGCTGCTGGCGGCAGGGGAGAGCAAAGCAAGGGGCAAGGCGGTGATAGGGACCGTGAAGGGCGACCTCCATGACATCGGCAAGAATCTGGTGGGGATGATGCTCCAGGGAGGCGGCTTCGAGGTGGTCGACCTGGGGGCGGACGTGAAACCCCAGCGATTCGTCGAGGCCGTGCGGGTGGAGAAGCCGGACTTCCTGATGATGAGCGCGCTACTTACGACGACGATGCTCTCGATGAAGGAGACGGTGGCAGCGCTGAAGGCGGCCGGGCTGCGAGGCGGGGTGAGGATCGGGGTGGGCGGGGCTCCCGTGACCCAGCGCTTCGCCGAGGAGGTTGGGGCCGACTTCTATGCCCAGGATGCCACCGGCGCCGTCAATAGGGCCAAGGAGTTGATCGTGGCTTAGGCAGGTTGCCCCCGAAGCTGAGCGGGTGGTGGGCGTCGACGACCAGGGAATTGCCCCTTTTCCAGAGCAACCACGTCGGGCCGAACCGTTGGTTGACAGAGTGGAGAGGTGCTGATAGAATGGCCGAGCGGAGAAGGACATGACATTATGCCATTATGTCCTCTGCAATCGGCGCACGGGGAGATGGGATCCGGAGAAGCGTTGAGAAACCCGAGCGATTGAGTGGTGTCTGCAGCAACTCCAGAAGCACGAGGAGGTCCACAGACCGTGGAAAGGAACGAGCGACCGGAAGACCAAGGGAAAGGCTCCAAGATCACGCGGCGTCAGTTCATGATTCGGGCCGCGGTGGCGGGACTGCTAACGACCTCGGGCGCGGGGTTGCTGGCGGCCTGTGCTTCAGGCCAGTCCTCCTCGCCGCCCGCCCCAACCGCCGCTCCAGCAGCCGCGGCCCCAACTGCAGCGAAGGCTGCGGCAGCCGCCACGTCTGCGCCGGCAGCTCCAAAAGCAGGCGGGCAGATCACCGTGCTGGTGGCATCTGACAAGGCGTGGGTACCCGGCCTGATCAAGAAGTTCGAGTCCGATTCGGGCATCAAGGTCAACCCTGTGATCGTGGACTGGAACGACCTGACGACGAAGTTCACGGTGGCCGCCGCGGGAGGGAGCTCCACCTACGACGTGGTGGACGTCGACCCCTCCAGCGGCGGCTCCTTCATGAAGGCAGGCTACCTGGAGCCGCTGGATAGCTACCTGGCTCCCATCAAGAGCGACCTGGTCAACCCCAACATCTTCTCCTACAACGGGAAGATCTATGGGATGCCCTGGTTCACCGACGCACTGTTCTTCTTCTACAACAAGGATATGCTGGATAAGGCGGGGATCAGCGCACCGCCTACCACCTGGGACGAGATGAGAAGCCAGGCGCTGGCGATCCAGCAGAAGGGTCTCTCCAAGTACCCCTTTGCCTTCCAGTGGAAGCAGATCGAGGGCGAGTTCGATCTCTACATGACCTTCCTCTTCGGCAACGGGGGCAAGCTGCTGGACAACAGCCTCTCCAAGCCGCTGTTCGACAGCCCAGAGGGCGTAGGAGCCCTCCAATACATGCGAGACCTCTACGCGAAGGACAAGCTGGTGGACCCCGGCTCCTTCAATATGCGGCCGCTGGAGGTCAATACAGAGATGGCCCAGGGCCGCACCGCCTTCGCCATCATCTGGGGCGAGGTGGCTGGCTCCCTGAACGACGCATCCAAGTCACAGGTGGTCGGCAAGATCGGCTCCTCTTTGATCCCGGTCGCCAAGGCGGGAAACGCCAGCTGGACGGTTGATGGCTCCGAGTGCCTGGCGATTCCGGCCAAGTCCGCCAACAAGGGTGCGGCATGGAAGTTCATCCAGTACTTCACCAGCAAGGAGCAGTCGAAGGCGATCTTCAAGGAGATGTCCGCCCTGCCGGTGTGGAAGTCGGTCTTCGACGACCCCGATCTGGCCAAGAACCCCTGGATGAAGACCTTCCTGGATCAACTGAAGAACGACTACTCACGACCCGGTCAGTCCTGGTACGGTGAGCTCTCCCAGGTCATGCAGGTGGAAACCATCAACGCCCTCAACGGTACCAAGAGCGCGCAGCAGGCCCTGGACGACGCGGCGAAGAAAGCCGCGGACCTCCTGAAGAAGGGCTAGCGCCAGTATGTAGGGCAGGGCGCCCTGCCGCCCGGGCTTGCCGATGGAGGCTCGGGCGGCGGGGC
>JAJYNT010000081.1 GCA_021786215.1 Chloroflexota bacterium
AGTCCCGTTCCTCAGGAACGAGAGAACCCCCATCGTCGCCGCCGACGCCGAGAGTTCGGACCACCTCCTCACCCTGGCCATGTCGCTGGTCCAGTTGGAAGGCTGGCTCTCCTGCGGATCGGCGGGGTTGGCCGAGGAGTGGCCCAGGGCCCTGGGGCTGGAGCGCCCAAAGACCGTTTTCCGATGGCCCGGGGACAGCAGGCCGGTTCTGGTGCTTTCCGGTAGTCGCAACCGGGCCACCGCGGAGCAGTTGCGGCAAGCATCGGTGGAGGGCTATCTGGAGATAGTGCGAGTATCGCCCGAGGAAGAGGAGCACACGGAGGCAACGGCGATGGCGGTGGATCTGCTGGGCCAGGGACACAACGTGGCCCTCACCACCACCTTCTCCCCCTACCGCCAGGGCCAGGGGATCGTGGCCGCTCAGATACTCACCGCGCTGGGGAAGAGTGTGCTGGATCGCAGCTCGGTGGCCGGGATTTTTATGACGGGGGGCGACATCGCACGAGCGATGTGCCACGCCGTGGGAGCCGGGGCTCTGCAGGCTCTGGGGGAGGCACAGCCGGGGGTTGTGGGCGGTCTGCTGCTGGGTGGCCCCTACGAGGGGCTTCGGGTCGTGACCAAGGCCGGAGGCTTTGGCAATGACAGGGCTATAATAGAGAGCATCGATTGTCTACGGGGGAAACTCAGATGAGCGACAACAGACCTATCCTGGGCGTCACCATGGGGGATCCAAGCGGCTCGGGTCCCGAGATCCTGGTGAAGGCCCTCAGCTTCCCGGAAGTACGCGCCCTCTGCCGGCCGATCGTGGTGGGCGACGGGGCCACCATGCGCCAGGCAGCGCGGATCGTTGGGATAGAGACGGCTGTTCGGTCTATCGAGCGAATTGCCGGCGCCAGCCACCAGGACGACGTGATCGAGGTGCTCGACCTGCACAACGTCGATCTGGGTCAACTGCAGTTCGGCAAGGTTCAGGCGGCATCGGGCGAGGCGGCTTTCCAGGCCATCGTCAAAGGAGTGGAACTGGCAAAGAGCGGTGAAACCGCAGCCATCGTCACCTCCGGCATCAACAAGGAATCGATGAACCTGGCAGGGCACCACTACGCGGGCCACACCGAGATCCTCGCCGACCTGACCGGCACCAAGAGCGTCTGCATGCTGCTGGTGGCGGGCAACTTCAGGGTGACCCACGTCAGCACCCACTGCTCCCTGCGACAGGCTATCGAACGGGCGAAGAAGCCTCGGATCATGGATGTGATCCGGCTCACCGACGAGGCCGTACGGCGGCTGGGGATAGCGCAACCCCGCCTGGCCGTGGCCGGCCTGAACCCACACTCCGGCGAGGGCGGGCTGTTCGGTGACGAGGAGATCAAGGAGATCACACCGGCTGTGGAAGCGGCACAGGCCGAGGGCTACAACGTGACTGGACCCGTCCCGCCCGACACGGTCTTCTTCCGCATGACCGAGGGCCAGTACGACGCGGTGGTGGCGATGTACCACGACCAGGGTCACATACCAACCAAGGTGCTCTCGTTCGACGAGGGGGTGAACGTCACCCTGGGGCTACCGATCATTCGGACCTCCGTGGACCATGGGACCGTGTTTGGGAAGGCCGGCAAGGGCACAGCCAGACCCGCCAGCATGGTCGCAGCATTGAAGCTCGCCGCGCGGATGGCCTCCAACCGCGGGTAACAAGTCTTCCAACAGAATCTCACACTTTCTGCGAGCTTCCTTCACGGCTTCTTCATAATCTGTTGCTATCCTGGGAGCAACAGAGGAGGGGAATGGATCCCCTCCAGGAATCCGAAGGGCGGATAGATTGGAGGCAGATGGTGAAACGGGTATTCATCGCGCTCGCAGTGGTGGCTATACTGGGCATCGGGACGGCGGCAGCGGTGTTCGCCCAGACCCCGACACCGCAGGGACAATTCGGGTGGGGCTGCCCGATGTGGGGATGGGGCGGCTACGGCAACGCCACTAATGCCGCTAACAATCCCACCATCCAGAGGTTGGCAGACAAGATCGGCGTCAGCGCCTCGGATCTGGCGCAGCAGCTGCAGAGCGGCAAGAGCGTGATGGAGGTGAACAACGGCAAGGTCTCCGAACAGGATCTGGTGACCGTCCTCATCCAGCCGCAGGTCGATGCACTGAATCTCCGCGTGAAGTACGGCTACCTGACCCAGGACCAGGCCAACAGCATGCAGCAGTACATGGCGGACCGAGCGAAGTACCAGTTGGAGCAGAAGGGCTTCTACTTCGGGGCGGGTGGCTTCGGCGGACCCGGCTACGGCCCCGGCATGATGGGCCGCGGTTTCGGTGGACCCGGCTACGGCCCCGGCATGATGGGCCGCGGTTTCGGTGGACCCGGCTACGGAATTCGCAACTAGCCACGAACGGATCGGTTCTGGTGAGAGCGGCGGGGCGCAGAGTCCCGCCGCTCGCTGTTTCCCCACTGATGGCCCCGGCCCGGATAGGCCTCGCGGCTTCCTTTTTTGACACGTCACCGTGCGACTCGCCATCATCCAGCTTCCTTTGTCGACAACAACCACAACATGGTAGGCTTTGCCCGGCCCCTGGCACGGCTAATGTTGAAATAGTGGGGTTAAGCGAAAACAGGAGGGGCAGTTGGGCGGCAACGAGTCCTCGGCACCGGCGGAACTGGAGCGCATGCTGGAGAAGACGCGGGAGGCCAACCGGCAGTTGGTATTGTCCAGCCTGCGCAGCCTGGAGCTAGCAGGGCGGGGGCAGCGAAGCGCCGATCTGATGGCTCGTCTTCGGTCGGTCAGCACCGCGCTCTCCGAAACATTGCAGCTACCACAGATCGCCCAGCTTATCGTCGGCCAGGCGGTGGAGGCCGTCGGCGCCGACGGTGGCATCATGGCACTCCCCGCCGCGGACGGCGCGTCCCTGGAGGCGGTAATCTTCGTGGGCCAATCACCCAGGGCGGAGCAACGTTGGCGGCGGATACCGATGCAGGAAGCGCAGCCGCTCCCCGCCGCCTTACAACGTCTGGAGCCGGTCATGGTTGAGAGCCAGGAGGAGCAGCAGCAGCGCTACCCCAAATTGGCCGGGACGGGGATAGTTAGCCGCGCCGTCGCGGCCATCCCGATGATCGCGGGAACGCGGGCCATAGGTGGGATGCTGTTGACCTTTGGCGAGCCAAGGCACTTAGCGGACGAAGAGATCGACTTCCTGCGAATCCTGGCCCAACAGGGCGCATCGGCGCTGGAACAGATCCGGCTCAGAGAGGATTTTCACCGGCTGCAGCAGCAGCGCGACGCGCTGGTGCACAGCGTGTCCCACGACCTTCGGAATCCCCTCACCGCCATACTGGGCCAGGGGCAGCTGCTGGAGCGCGCCCTGGCCCAGAAAGCTCCCGGGGATCGAACCACCCGGAGCGCGGAGGCTATCGTCGCGAGCGCGAGGCGGCTGAACCTGATGATCCAGGAGCTGGTGGACGCCACGCGACTGGAAGCGGGGCAGCTGCGGATGGCTAGACAGCCGGTGGAGCTGGGCACGCTCGTCGCGGGGCTGCTGGGGAGGTCGGAAGAGACGCTGGCGGTCGATCGGGTGGACACGGGGATAGCGCCGGGCCTGCCGCCGGTGGACGCCGATCCGAATCGTCTGGAGCAGATCCTGGTGAGCCTGCTGTCCAACGCGCTGAGCTTCTCGCCGCCCGAAACCAAAGTGCTGCTCAAGGCCGCGAAGTCCAGGGGCGCGGTGGCGATATCTGTGATCGATAAGGGGCCGGGCATAGCGCCGGAGGAGCTGCCGGAGCTGTTCGAGCGCTACCCTCGCGTCCCGGTGGCCCGTCGGGGCGAAGGGCTGAAGCTGTACATCGCACGGATGCTGGTGGAGGCCCACGGCGGCCGCATGTGGGCCGAGAGCGAGCCGGGGAAGGGGACCAGCATTCACCTGACTTTGCCGGTGGCAAGAAAGGGCCGGTAGTACTTTGTCACACCGGTCTTGAGTTGACGAGACAGATTCGCCGCCCGGCAACGGTTTGCACCTCGCTGCTTCCTCTGCCAGTGATTTCGCTGAGGGTTCGTGGCGCTCGGGGATCGGTTAGCGCTCCCGATCGTGCCTGACCGTTCCACGCTCCTCTTTGAAATCAAGGGTGTCCGACTCCAGATCGACAGGTCGGGCACCATCCAGGACCCACTTGATAGCCTCAGTAGCGACATGGCGCCGGTAATGTGCGTCCATCGCTCACCCAGAAACGGATACTTACATGGTAGCCACGGATCAATCGACATCCAAGGGGTGTACTGGCACTACAAGTTTCTTTCAGTATCCTTCATCGGATCGTTAGCCATGGATCGTCCCCCGT
>JAJYNT010000489.1 GCA_021786215.1 Chloroflexota bacterium
CTGCAAATACCGTTCCGGTTATCGGATAGGTTCTTAGTGGGGAGTCGAATCTTGGACTCCCCTTTTGCTTTTTGATAGGGGTTGCCGTATAATTTGGAAACGACTATCCGTGGGGGGCGAGGATGGAAGAAGAAGTTCGGTCGGTGGATATGGTCAGCAGCAGTCCGGAGGCGGCGCAGTCCGACGAGGGCATGCAGGACCTGCTCGAGGCACACGGCCACGAATACCGAACCCTCAAGAGAGGCGACGTCATCGAAGGGGTGGTCGTGCGCATCGACAAGGACGAGATGCTGGTGGATATCGGCTCCAAGTCCGAAGGGGTTATCCCTGCCCACGAGATGCGGGATCCTCATGGCAACCCCACAGAATCGCTTCATGTGGGCGACACCGTTCTCGTGTACGTTCTGCAACCCGAGAACCAGGATGGCCATGTGGTTCTGTCCCTCAACAGGGCCCAGGCCGAGAAGGGGTGGAGAGTAGCCCAGAAGCAGTTCGAGGATGGTCAGATCATCGAGGCTGAGATCATCGAGTACAACAAGGGCGGTCTGATTGCCAACGTCGATGGGGTGCGGGGTTTCGTGCCGCTCTCGCAGATCGTTGATCTCCGGTCCATCTCGGGAACTGAAGAATCCGTCGATGAGCGGCTTCAGGCCATGAGGGGCCGAAGGATGTACCTCAAGGTGATCGAGATCAACCGCCGCCGAAATCGCCTCATCCTGTCGGAACGGGCCGCGGTCCAGGAGAGGCGAGCCGTTCAGAAGGAGCGGCTGCTCGCCGAGTTGAAGGAGGGCGAGGTCCGGCACGGTCGAGTCAGCAGCCTCTGCGATTTCGGGGCCTTTGTTGACCTTGGGGGTGCGGATGGACTGGTGCATCTGTCGGAGCTCTCATGGGGCCAGGTGAGCCATCCGTCGCTGTTGCTCAAGGTGGGTCAGGAGGTCGATGCCCTTGTAGTGGGTGTCGACCGTGATAGCAAGAAGATAGCGCTCAGCCTGAAACGGCTACAACCGGAACCGTGGACCGGCGTGGCGGATCGATACCACGTGGGCGAGGTTGTCACCGGGCGCATCACCAAGTTGGCCTCCTTTGGGGCTTTTGCCCGTATCGAGGAGGGCGTGGAGGGGTTGATCCATATCTCGGAGCTGAGCGACGATCGGATCGCCCACCCCAAAGGGGTGGTGAAGGAGGGCGACGAGGTCCCGCTCCGGATTATTCGGATCGACGCGGTTCGACATCGTCTGGGGCTCAGCCTGAAGCAGGCAAAGGACGAATCGGCGGTGGAAGCCGATGAGCCCGATAGCACCGCTCCCACGGCAGAAGAGGCTGGCGGGATGGCACACAAAGTGCCCTCCACCGAGGCGCAAGGCGCAGGCGGTGACGAGGGTGCTGACACCCAGCAGGATCTGGCCCCGCAGCCGGCGGGTGGCTCGGGGGCAGAGTCCGGGGCTGAACCAGCGGATAAGCAGAGCCCTGAGGCTGCCGCCGGTGAAGCTGCTCCTGTAGTGCTGGGCGGATAGTAGGCACTTTTCCCTTGGAGTACAGGCATGAGCAGCAGCAACGACAGATTTGATAAGTTTACTGAACGGGCGCGAAAGGTTCTCACTCTGGCTCAGGAGGAGGCCCAGCGCTTTAACCATAACTACATCGGCACCGAGCATCTTCTCTTGGGTCTTGTGCGTGAGGGAGATGGAGTCGCCGCCAAGGTCTTGGCGAACCTCGGTGTGGAGCTGCCAAAGGTTCGGAGTGCCGTCGAGTTCATAATCGGTCGGGGCGATAGGGCCGTGACCGGTGATATCGGCCTCACCCCTAGAGCCAAGAAGGTGATAGAGCTGGCCGTGGACGAGGCTCGGCGATTGAACCACCACTACATCGGTACCGAGCATCTTCTCTTGGGCCTTGTGCGCGAGGGCGAGGGCATCGCAGCCGGGGTGTTGGAGAGTCTCGGCGTCAGCCTCGACAAGGTGCGCAACCAGATCATTCACGTCTTGAACCAGAGCCAGCCCTATTCTCAGCAGGAGTCCAAGCAGGCCAGCCGGACGCCAGTGATCGACCAGATGGGTATGGACCTGACGGCCGCTGCCAGGGGAGGTAAGCTGGACCCGGTGATTGGCCGAGCGCGGGAGATCGAGAGGGTGATACAGATCCTCTCCCGGCGCACGAAGAACAATCCGGCCTTGATTGGCGAGCCTGGCGTGGGCAAGACGGCGATCGTGGAAGGACTTGCCCAGCGGATCGCCAGCGGCGACGTTCCCGAGACCCTGGTTGGGAAGAGGCTGTTGACCCTGGACATCGGGTCGCTGGTGGCGGGCACAAAGTACCGGGGCGAGTTTGAAGAGCGTCTGAAGAAGATCATCGAGGAAGTGAAAGGCAGTGGAAACTGCGTCCTGTTCATCGACGAGCTTCACACACTGGTTGGTGCGGGCGCGGCCGAAGGTGCCGTGGACGCGGCGAACATCTTGAAGCCTTCTCTCTCCAGGGGCGAACTCCAGACTATCGGTGCGACCACCCTGGACGAGTATCGCAAGTACATCGAGCGGGATGCCGCGCTGGAGCGGCGTTTCCAGCCGATCATCGTCGAGGAGCCCACGGTGGAGGAGACCATCTTGATCCTGCGAGGGATCAAGGAGCGGTACGAGCAGCACCACAAGCTGATCATTTCCGACGAGGCGCTGACGTCGGCGGCAGAGCTGGCGAGCAGGTTCATCACCGACCGGTTCTTGCCGGACAAGGCGATCGACCTGGTGGACGAGGCGTCCTCGCGGGTTCGGCTGCAGCGAGCGGTGTCGCCGCCTTCCCTGAAGGAGGCGATCCAGAGCCTCGAGTCGATCCAGACGGAGAAGGAGACGGCGATCAACGGCCAGCAGTACGAGTTGGCGGCGGAGCTGCGAGACCGAGAGGCCAAGCTGCGGGCGAAGATCGACAACATGGAGTCCGGCTGGCACGAGCAGCAGGCGGCCGAGAAGCCGGTGGTCGGCACTGAGGATATCGCTCAGGTGGTGTCCATGTGGACCGGCATTCCGGTGATGCGTATCGCCGAGGAAGAGACGGCCCGACTGCTCCGCATGGAGGAGGAACTCCACAAGCGGATCATCGGCCAGGAAGAGCCGATCTCCGTCGTGTCGAAGGCGGTGCGAAGGGCACGGGCCGGGCTCAAGGACCCCAAGCGGCCCATCGGATCGTTCATCTTCCTGGGACCCACTGGTGTTGGGAAGACTGAGCTGGTCCGGGCGCTGGCGGAGTTCATGTTCGGCAGCGAAGAGGCCATGGTGCGCATCGACATGTCGGAGTTCATGGAGCGACACTCCGTGGCACGTCTTGTTGGTGCCCCTCCTGGATACATTGGATACGAGGAGGGTGGGCAGCTAACCGAGGCCGTACGGCGGAAGCCCTATTCGGTCGTGCTGTTGGACGAGATCGAGAAGGCCCATCCCGAGGTGTTCAACATCCTGCTCCAGATAATGGACGATGGTCACCTCACGGATGCTAAAGGGCGGAAGGTTGACTTCCGGAACACCGTGCTGATCATGACCTCTAACGTAGGCGCAGACCTGCTGCGGAGGGATACGGTCCTCGGCTTCGCCGTGACTCAGGACGAGGTCAAGAACGCGGAGCAGGCCTACGAGCGGATGAAGGACAAGGTGCTCGGGGAGATGAAGAACCTCTTCCGACCTGAGTTCCTGAACCGGATAGACGCGACGGTTGTGTTCCGGTCGCTGACCCTGATGGAGATCCGGAAGATCGTCGATCTGATGCTGAGCAGGGTGCGTGTCGCGCTGACCGAGCAGCAGATCACGCTCGAGGTCACCGATCCCGCCAAGGACTACCTGGTGGAGAAGGGCTTCGATCCGAAGTTCGGTGCCCGACCATTGCGACGGACCATCCAGAACCTCGTCGAGGACCGCCTGGCCGAGGGGCTGCTTAACGGCGAGTTCCAGCGTGGCACCACGGTGGTGGTGGATGGGCGGGACGGCGAGCTCGTGTACGAGACGCAGACCAGAGAGCTGGTGGAAAGCCAGACGTGAGCTGACTGTTAGAGGGGGGGCCGGCGGAAACGCCGGCCCCAATTGTTTATGTGACTACGTTGGGTATGTAGTAACGACTTCAGTCGTTCGTCCTCTTGTTCGTCATCCCCGCTGTCGCGGGGATCCAGTCGGGCAGAGAAATGGATTCCCGCCTGCGCGGGAATGACCGGTTGAAGGTGTCGTCTTCGAGGTATCCTCATGCCGAAGAGCAGAACCAAGTTCGTTTGCGATCGGTGCGGCGCCGAGAGCCTCAAGTGGATGGGGCGCTGCCCGGAGTGCGGTGAGTGGAACACTCTGGTCGAGAT
>JAJYNT010000478.1 GCA_021786215.1 Chloroflexota bacterium
AGCGTAGGGCGGGGTCTTGTACCCCGCCGTCCGATCCGTCGGGCGCGCTTGGCGGCGGGGGATAAACCCCCGCCCTACCAATCGAAATCACCTTGGCGCAGTACTAGCTGATCGCTGATGGCTGATAGCCGACAGCTAACAGAGAGGTATCACATTGAAGAGACTGCTGGTCACCGGCGGCGCTGGTTTCATTGGCAGCAACTTCGTCCGCTACATGCTCTCCCGCTACCCCCACTACGAGATAGTGGTCCTGGACAAACTCACCTACGCGGGAAACCTGGCCAACCTGGCGGACGTGGCCGGCAACCCCAACTACCGCTTCGTCAAGGGTGACATCTGCGACCAGCAGCTGGTAGACGGTCTGGTGGCGGAGGTAGACGCCATCCTCAACTTCGCCGCGGAAACCCACGTGGACCGTTCCATCATGGATGCGGGCAGCTTCATCCACACCGATGTCTACGGCACCTTCGTCCTGCTGGAGGCGGCCAAGAAGAATGGGATAGAGCGCTTCCTCCAGGTGAGCACCGACGAGGTGTATGGGGATATCCCCACGGGCTCCTCTCAGGAAGAGGACCCCTTTCGGCCGCGAAGCCCCTACTCTGCCAGCAAGGCCGGTGGCGAGATGATGGTCAAGGCCTACCACGTGACCTACGAACTGCCGGTGCTCATCACCCGAGGATCCAACAACTACGGCCCCTACCAGTACCCCGAGAAGCTGATCCCGGTGCTGATTACCAACGCCCTGGACGATCAGGAACTCCCCATCTATGGCGATGGCCAGCAGGTGAGGGATTGGCTGTACGTCCTGGATCACTGCACCGGCATCGATGCGGTGCTCCACCATGGCGAGGTAGGAGAGGCCTACAACATCGGGGGTGGAAACGAGCGGGTCAATCTAGACATCGCCGGACAGGTGCTGGAGCTGCTGGGCAAACCTCGCTCCCTCCTGCGCTTCGTCAAGGATCGTCCGGGCCACGACCGTCGCTACTCCCTGGATTGCAGCAAGACCCACCGCCTGGGGTGGGAGCCCGCTCGGAACTTCGAGGAGGGCCTGGCCGAGACGGTCCGCTGGTACGTGGAGAACGAGGCCTGGTGGCGGCCCCTCAAGTCCGGGGAGTACTGGGAGTACTACAAGCAGAACTACAAGCCCCTGTAACCCGGTTCTGGGTTCTGAGTTCTGGGTTCTGGGATTACCTACTCAGAACTCAGAACCCAGAACTCAGAACTGCCTTGGTCCTCAGTCCTCAGTCCTTCGTAGCCGTGTGGCCACCGGAGGGGCCACCAACAACGCCAGGACCGCCCCCAGGTCTAACCCCGCGATCACGTCGCTCAACCAGTGCTGCCCGCCATAGACCCGGGCAAAGCCGAAGAGCAGCGCCAGCAGGATAGCCCCTACCGCGGCCCCCCGCCACACCCTGCCGCGCCTCTCCCACAGCAGTATGGCCAGAAAGACGCAGAAGAAGCCGATCCGTATGGCGTGGCCGCTGGGAAAGGAGCCGTTCAGGGAGATGCTGACCAGGGGATAGTGGGCCGGACGCACGAACTCGAGCGGCACCAGGGGCTGCTGCACCGTCTCCTTGAAGAGAACCTCCAGGGGCACCCCCAGCAGGAAGGTCAGGGGCGCGAGAGACCACCAGCGGAAACCTCGCCGCCAGAGAAGGAGAGCACCGATAGTCCCGTAGAGGACCGATAGCTCCGCCGAGGCCAGGATGGAGACGGTGGCCGACCAGCCATCCAGTAGCGGGCTCACCAGGGCCTGCTTCGCCGCCGACGCGTCGTGATCCACGCCGGCCAGCCAGCGGGCGTGAACCATCACCGTCAACAGCAGAAAGAGGATCAGGCCGCCAACGATGGCAACGATCCGGGGTTCCGGCCGCGTGAGGCCGAAACCAGCGGCTTGGCGGTTGTCAGTTCTCACGGGATTTCGGATCCAACAGCAGGATAGTCCGCGGGGTGTAGAGCCCGCAATCGAGAGAAAGAAGACGAAAGGGGTCCGGGGAAGCCATCACTCGAAGAGCGGCACGGGCACACCCAGCCTCTCGGAATGGGAGTAAACGGAGAGGCGAGAACCCCGCACATAGCCCACTGCGGCGATCCCCAATCGCTCGGCCAACTGCACCGCCCGCACGGTGGGCGAGTTCAAGGAGGCAGTTATGGGCACACCCATCTTCGCCACCTTGATCATCATCTCCGAGGAAAGCCTCCCCGTGGTCAACAGCAGCTTCCCCTCGGTCGGGATCCCTCGAAACAGACACTCACCCCAAAGCTTGTCCAGGGTGTTGTGGCGACCGACATCCCTGGACACCACCAGCAGATGCTCTCCTTCGGAGAGGGCCGACACGTGCATTCCGCCTCTCTCCATCCTGTCCGGCGACAGACGCAGCATCGCCTTCATGCAGGCCAGCAGGGAAGCAGGATCTGCGGTGAAATCCGACTCCACGGGAATCAAGGAGTCTCCTTCGTCGAAGGTCACACCCCCGCCACATCCGGAGGTCAGGATGCGCCTGCCGGCGGGCTTTCCCGGCCGCATCAGCCGCACGTCCGCCACCCGATCCTCATCGCACACCCGCATCAATGCGATGTCGTCCAGTCGATCTATCAGCCCCTCCGAGCGGAGGAATCCGGCCACCAGATAGTTCAGCTTCTCTGGAGTACACATCAATGTGGCCAGCTCCACCCTGTCCAGGTAGAGGGTGAGCGCCACCTCTTCGCCCAAATTGCTCGGGCCGGGCTCCCATCCCCCATGCTGGCTCCAGATGTACACTGTCGGGCCGGCCGCTATCTCCACCGGCACTCGCTCTTCCATCGAACCTGACCTTCCCGCCATCGAGCCTGGCGACAACTGCCACTGCTGTCTCTCTTTCTATAGCCTCTGCCCTTCGATGCTGTCAAGCCTTCCTTCTCATGGACCTGACCAGCCACCTTGACAGCTGCTGCCTCCCTCACTAGAATGACCATATTCCACATAACAGCATAGAGTTCCACTATCTGGAATTTATACCAATCCAGGCAACTGAGGGAGGTAAGGGGCCATGGTACTCACGAAGGAGAACATCCGGGGCATCATGCCGCCCATGGTGACGCCGTTCACCGAGGACGAGGATCTCGACGAGGCTGCCTTCCGCCGCGAGGCTGCGTACCTGCTGAGTCTCCGTACGGGCGCGCTGATCGTCGGGGGGAGCACCGGCGAGGGTGCCTCCCTGGCACCGGAGGAGTTAGCCCGTGGCTGCGAGATTGCCGTGGAGGAAGCGAGGGGCCGCGTCCCAATTATCGCGGGGGTTATCACCGACAGCGCTCGAGACGCCGTCCGTCGTGGGAAGTTGGCCAAAGAGGCGGGGGTCGCCGGCCTGATGGTCACGCCCATCATCTACCGGGTGCCCACCGACAACGGACTGTATGAGTACTACCGCCGTGTCCACGAGGAGGTCGGCCTTCCTATCATCATCTACAACGTCGTTCCTCGCGCACCCGTCTCGCCAACTCTCCTCGCGAGGCTCGCTGGTCTCGATGGAATCATCGGCGTCAAGGAGAGCGCCGCCGGGGACCTGGACACCCTGTCGGATATCCTCAGCACCGTCCGCAGCCAGATCGCCGTTACCTGGGCTCAGGACCCGTTGCTCTTCCCCGGGTTCGCGCTCGGAGCCGTCGGCTCCATCTCCGCGATCAACACCGTGGTGCCGCAACTGTGCATCGACCTGTGGGAGGCGACCGAGCGTGGCGACCTGGCCAAGGCCCAAGAATGCCACTTCCACATCCTGCCGGTGGCCCGCCAGTTGCGCCGACCGAACATGACCCAGCGGATCAAGACAGCCATCAACCTGCAAGGCCGCCCGGTGGGGCAGGCCCGCAGCCCGATGATTCCGCTTGCTGCCGACGAGGAGCGGCAGATGGCTGCCGCTCTGGAAGAAGCAGGCGTCCTGCAGCCCCTGCGCAACTAGCCACAGCTACCCTCCTCCCGCCCCGTCAACACCGGGGCCGCCCTAGGGCGGCCCCGGCCAAAACCCCGTCCGCGCAGCCTCCCAGCATGCCTACCCTCTTACGGCTCCCGCTGTCATGCCACTGATGACATAGCGCTGACCAACGATGTAAACAGCCAGGATCGGGAAGCTCATTATCACGGCACCTGCCATGATCTGACCCCACAGGAAGACATCGCCGTAGATCAGCGAAGAGAGACCCACCGGCAGCGTCGTCTTCGAGACTCCGCTCAGGAAGACCAGTGCGTAGAGGTACTCGTTCCAAGCCAGCGTGAAGGCAAAGATGCTCGAGGCGGCGACCCCGGGCGCAGCCAGTGGCATCAGGATCCGCCGAAGG
>JAJYNT010000404.1 GCA_021786215.1 Chloroflexota bacterium
CAGGTGCCGGCGGTCTCGCGGTCCGTTTAGCCCTCTCGAATCTCCTCTCCCCGAAGGGGACCACCCAACAGAAAGCTGATTACACAATAGTCAAAGGTTCCGGCCGCCAGTGGGACCAGAGCTATCACGGCCGTGAGCGCTCCTCCCGCACCGCCCCGCCTCAATCCGGTGGTTAGCAGTCCCAACCCGGCGCCAACACGCAGCCATCGGCCGGTGTCACTTGCGAGAAACCGAGCTACAGAGTTTGGCGTGGCCATTCCTCTTGATCCTCCTGCAGTGGAGTATCGGAAAGAACTTTGCAGTTCTGGGGAATGGCGCTAGCGCCATTCCCCAACCCCCAGCAGGCGCTACACAACCCTCCGACGGGCCGGACTCATCTCCTCGAGCCGTGCCAGGAGGCTCTTGATGGTGTTCTCCTCGCGCTTCAGCACCTCTCGTACCTCGTGTCGCTCCGTGTTGGAGATCTCCATCCGCAGGTCGGAGAGATGCTCGCCCAGGATCTGGATCAGCAACAGCAGCTCTTGCGGTTGCAGGTCGAACTGCATCGTCGAAGCCCCCTTTCGGCCCGATGTAGCGCTCCAGAATCCACCAGTGGCAGGATACGTACCCTTCGGGAGTAAGGGGAGCTACTGGGACGGCGGCGGCTGCGGGATGGCCGCCTCTATCGGCCACAGGTAGGCCTCTTTGGCGATGTCGCCGCCGTTCGCTATCGTGACATCCCCCTTCTTCGCCCATGGAACGTCCACCTTCCAGTATTGGAAGGTAGCCCTCTGAGCTCGGATCACGAAGGAGTTCCCCTCGTCGGCGTATGACTCCGGCAACCCGTACTGCTGCAGCCAGGCGGGGTTGGAGAGGAACCGCTGCTTTATGGCCTGGTTCTTGTCCAGGAAAGCAAGGTGCCGCGCTACAACCTTATCCCATGGCAACCCCGTATCCGGTTTGTTGTCCAGGGGCTTCGGTATCTGTCGGTATGTGAGCAACCAGTCGTCAAGCCCGCGATCGTGCATCAAGTCGAAAGTGTTAAGGAGATAGGCCTGCTTCACCTCTGGTCGCCATTGAAGAACCCCCTTCTGGAAGGCCTGGGTGGTGAAACCGTCCAGAACGAAGCGCTGAGTGACCGGATAACCCAACGCTTCCACTCCACCAAGCCGTTGGAACTCACTCCAGAAGTGGACATCACCGTCGTCGGTTACGGAGAAGCCGGCGGGGCTTGCCCCAAGGGGTCGTCCGTTGGCCTGGGTGAAGAAATGGCCGTTGGGGATGTCGTAGTCCAGGGGACGGTGGTGGTTCGCTGCGCCTGCAGAGCGAGGCATAGTCAACTCGTACCACTGACCTCCATCCAGCGACATCTTCAGCCGCGACCCGTTCTGGCTGAAGGGCACCTGGGTTCTAGTTCCCCCGTCCACCTTCACCAGTGAGTAGCTCGACCCCATCTTGGGGTCCCGAACCAGGGCGCCCGGATCGATGTCCAGGTTCGTATGCGAGGTGGAGTAGATCCTCATGACCTTGGGATCGGTCCAGGTGAGGAAGAGTTGAGAGAGTTTGTCGGCATCGAAGCTGACCCGGGAGCCATGGTAGCTGCTCGCGCTCAGGATGAGGGCGTCGCTCGCCTCGTAGGCCCAACGATAGCCGGGGGATGGATTGTCCGGCATGTACAGGTAGCCGTCGCCCGTCGGACCCCGGTTCAGATAGTCCACCAACCCCTCGATTGCGGGCACGATCGGCTTGGGAGAGCCGTCTGCCAGGAAGGCGCCGTAGGCGTTCTGTTTCGGATTCGCCCCTTCGGGAAAGTCGTTAAGCATCCACTTGGTGCCACCGCCCAGCCCTTCTGAGAACAGCAGCAGGTATACCGCGGTCTCGTAGTTGGCGCTTTCCTCCGGCGACATACCGGAGGTGGAAAAGCCGAACTCGCCCAGAATGACCGGTTTGGAGGGGAACGTGGAGCGGAGGTTGTCCAGAGACCTCGCAACGTCTGCCAGTCCCCTGCTGCTCGCGTTGGGGTAGCGGTGCACGGTGATGTAGTCCAGGGTGCCGTTGGCCGGCAGTTTCGCCATCGCGAGATCGCTGTAAGCCACGGTAATGGGATGCCGATTGTCGACCTTGCGAATCGCGTCGATCTGGGGCTGCAGCCACATGGCGAGGGAAGCGTTGACGGTCCCGAGCAGGCCGTCCCACTTTCGCCCTTCCGGTGAGTCCATGTAGTCCAGGATGGAGACCAGGTAGTGCCGTGCAGTCACCCAAGCCCCGGCGGCCGACAGGAAGTCCTGATAGGCCTTTAGCGTGGTATCGGCGCCGGCCGTCTGGATGGGACACTTCGCCCCACCGGGGTAGATGGCCGAGGCCAGATCGCTGAAGTGAGGCTCGTTCTTCAGATCGTAGGCCAGGATCGTGGGGTTGCCGGCGTATCTTGCCGCGATGCGACCATCTATGGCGGCCACCTTCGAGAGATCCCGCTCGCCATAATCGTTGAGGTCGAGGATCACCTCCAGACCCTGCTTCTGGGCCAGGGAGAGGAAGGTGTCCAGCTTATCCCACCGGTTGGCCTGGATATCCTTGACCAGAGATGGCTGCACGAAGACCCGCACCGTGGAGAAACCCGCGTCGTGTGCCTTGCGCAGGTCGGCCGCGATCAGGTCTGGATTGAACTTCCCGTCGTCCCACATCTGCCAGGCTTGATCCGTGGGGCCCTCGTAGTTGATGGCCACCAGGAAGGACGGCCCCTTGCCCGGTAGGACCAGGCGGCCTCCCTGGATGGCGGCAGAAGAGGGCGTGGCCGCGTACGCCTCCGCGGATCGAACGGCTGCCGCCAGAAGCAGCAGCAGGATCAGCAAGGCTGCCGTGGCGACTACCCGCAGCCTGATAGATAACGCCATATCTCTGGAACCTCCAGAAGGGGGATGTTTGGGGATGAAAGTGGTGGGTGCTGTACGAGTATAACGCAGACAAGCCCGTTTTGTCGCACTATGTGGAGTGGCCAATTTGGGCTATTCGGGCGGACTCCGCGATAACTCTACCCGACGAGGGCCTCGACGCCCGCGCGGAATGCCCGCAGCGACCGGTCGATATCCTCGTCGGTGTGGACGGCCGAGATGAAAATCTTCTCTCCCACCCCGACGAAGATGCCATTCTTGATGGCCGTGCTGTAGAAGATCGCCGTTTTGACCTGATCGCCCGACCGAACGTCCTGCCAGTTGACGATCTCGCGGTCGCTGAACACCACCTGCAGCACCCCGCCCTCGCCGGTCACCTGGGCCACCAGGCCGGCGTCGGCCAGCATGCCCTGCAGCCCCGACTTCAATCTGGCGGTTGCCTGGTGGATCCTCGGATAGAGATTCTGCTCTTTCAGCACCTTGAGAGTCGCCACCCCTGCCGCCGCACCGACCGGATTTCCGCTGAGTGTGCCCGTCATATAGGTGTAGTCGGGCTGGCCCTTCCGGCTGTTGTCGCATAGGGACATGACCTCTTCCCTGCCGCAGACCGCTGCCAGGGGATATCCCCCGCCGATGATCTTGCCGAAACAGGCCAGGTCCGGCACCACTCCGTAGTACTCCTGTCCACCGCCCCAGGCAAAGCGGAAACCTGTCACTATCTCATCGAAGATCAGGTCGATGCCGTACCGGGAGGTAATCTCTCGCAAGAAGGGCAGAAAGCCCGGTTTGGGTGGGTAGGAACGCTGGAACGGCTCCACGATGACTGCCGCGAGATCCTGGTGGTTCGCCTCGATGAGGGCCGCGGTGGTCTCCACGTTGTTGTAAGGGGCCACCAGCACCGTATCCGATGCGGCGGTCGGAACCCCCGCGGATTCCACCCTTGGACTAGCGCTGTAGGGTTCGTTTGGCCAGATACTGAGTATGGCGTAGTCGTGAACCCCGTGGAAGCCGCCCTCGAACTTGAGCACCTTCTCCCGACGAGTGTGTGCTCTAGCCAGACGCATGGCGAAGAAGGTGGCCTCGTTGCCGGAGCTGCAGAACCTGACCTTGTCCGCGCACGGAACGGCTGAGACGATCATCTCCGCCAGTTCCAGGACGGGCTCGTTGACGAAGTAGAAGGTGCTTGCCCGAGCAGCCTGCTGCTGAACCGCCGCGACCACGGCCGGGTGCGCATGGCCCAAGATTAGCGGGCCGGAACCCAACAGGTGGTCGATGTACTCGTTCCCGTCCACGTCGTATAGCTTCGCGCCCCGTCCGTAAGATGGCACGATGGCGAGCTCTCGCGACAAACCGAACATCCCCAGGGTGCCCCCTGGCAGAAAACGGGCGGCCTTGTCCAGCAGCTCCAATTGTTTCGAGCTTCGACTGTGGCTCTCC
>JAJYNT010000279.1:0-3382 GCA_021786215.1 Chloroflexota bacterium
TGAGCTTCGGCATCGAAAAGAATACTCCTGTTGTGCGACTATTGATAGCAATTGGTGAGTATAGCATGGGCTCCAGGCCGGACGCAAACTACATTGCGGGGTAACCGGTTCCGTGCCCGCCCGGACCATTGCACCGTCCGGGCGGGCACGGGGTCAAGCGGCTCTCTTATGCGAGAGAGCCTGCGCAGGTTGTGGCTGGATCGCCTCCTGGCTCGGCATCCTGGGCGCAAGGTTGAGAACAGGCGACGGTGCGGGTCTTACCGGAACGTCCCGGTGCCAAAGCTGCCATCGATGCAGCAGTTTCCTCAACCTTGAGCGAAACAGGGACGGATAGATGACCTTGAGCAGGATCGCGTCCAGAGGGGTTCCGCGCTGCTTAATAGCCATAACCGGATACCCTCCGAAATCCACTCGTCTTTGGCTTTCAGTAGACTTCACAGTCTTCATACCGCTCACTCGCCTACGGCTTCCGCGATTCTCTTCTCATGGTCGCGGGTAGCCCCGAAGGCAGGATACATGCCAGTGCCTTAACAGAAGTTGCCCTTGATAATGTCGCTCGCTCTGGGCTAAAATGGCTTGCATTTTCTAGGAGAGCCCAGTGCGCAAATTGTGGTCGGGCGCGGCGGCGGCAGTCCCCCTCACCGCCCTTGTTGCCCTGTTCTATCACGACCTGATCTTCCGTGGGTTGATCCTCGGGGACTACGATGCATTTGCCTACTTCTATCCGCTGCGGCAGTACGCTGCCGATGCGCTGAGGCAGGGCCGTTTTCCCCTGTGGAACCCGGACCTCTTTCTGGGGGCGCCATTCTTTGCCAACGTGCAAACGGCCGTTCTCTACCCGCTAAACGTCCTCTTCCTCTTGATGCCCGCTCCATACGCCTATTCCGCCTCGATGGTGCTGCACGTTCTGCTGGCCGGCGTCGCGATGTACCTCTTCGCTCGGCGTTCGCTTGGTGTGTCGCTGGCGCCGGGGCTGATGGCGGCGATCACCTTTATGTTCAGTGGTTTCCTGTCGGGGCAGACCGGGCACATCAATCAGCTCACCGTGGCTGCATGGATGCCGCTGCTGCTGGTGGCATTCGATGAGGCGGTGCATCGACGTAGCCTGGCGTTGGGGATCGCGACCGGGTTGGTTGGGACGCTCCAGCTGCTGGCCGGTCACACGCAGGAGTGGTACTTCAGCACCGTTACCCTGGGGCTCTTTGCCCTCTGGAGAATGCTGTTTCCCTCCCTGAGGCCGGCTATCGAGTCCATCTCGTCGCCAAGGAGCAGGGTCGATCGGGTGGCCGAGAACGATCCCCCATTACCCCTAGCTCAGAAGAACCGCTTCGGCTGGCGTACATCCGCGAAGGGCGCCGTTTCCGGTGTGGACAGGAAGCAGCTGATCACACGACTCTGGCCACTGCTGCTGCTGATGGTGGCTGGGCTGGTGGAGGTCGGGACCACGGCGGTGCAGGTTTTGCCTACTTTGGAGCTCTCGGGCGAGTCGATTCGGGCCGGCGGCATGTCCTACTGGGACGTTGTCTCCTTCTCCCTTCCTCCGACTTCGGCCCTCTACTCCATCCTGCCCGCCTATCCGGAGCAGCTGTTCAGCGAGTATGTG
This sequence comes from Chloroflexota bacterium, assembly GCA_021786215.1. Next base: position 1,604 of record JAJYNT010000279.1, read on the forward strand.
GGCTACGTGGGCGTGGTGCCCGTCGTTCTGGCTGTCCTGGCGGTGATCGCCTGGTCGGTGCGGCCGACATCGGCCTTCATGGCTGGGCTGGTGGGGTTCGGCGTGTTCATGGCCCTGGGGAAGTACAATCCCTTCTACCCTCATCTCTACCACTGGATCCCCGGCATCGACCTTTTCCGGGTGCCCGCGCGCTGGCTCTTGGTGTACACCTTCGGGATATCCGGGCTGGCTGGGCTCGGCGCTCAGCTCGTGCTGGATCTGGGCATGCGACGTCGCCGAGCAGCCGCTCCTGGGCCGGGCCAACGGTTCCCGTTGCTGCTGAAGGTGCTGGTTGCGGGGCTTCTCCTGTCGACTGCCCTCATCCTGTTGGGACTATTCTTCCGCCTGGCGAGCCCCCAGCCCACTCGCGACCAACTGCTGGTCTGGGGCGGCCTGGCCGGCTCGACCCTTATCCTCGTGGGACTTGGGGCGCTCGGCCGGCGCGTAGGCTGGGTCTCTCTGGGGGTGCTGACCGCGATGACCGTGGGGGAGCTGTGGGCGGCGGGACAGACGACGTCGGTACGCCATCCCATTCCGTTCGAAGCTTACCGCCCCCAGCGCACCAGCACCACGGCCCTGTTACAGGACATGAGCAGGAGAGACACGCCGGGGCGGCTGCTCACCTTCGCCACCGATCAGTACGAGGTGAAGGAGACCCCGGACTACAAGAAGGAATACGCGAACAAGATCAACCCGGAAGCTCTCATCCAGTTCATGGTGGACATCAAGCTGAGCGAGGTGCTCGCTGCCAACATACCGACCGAGTACGGTATCCAGACGGTAGATGGCTACGACGGGGGTATCCTGCCGCTGAAACGGTACGCGGATCTGAAGTCGCTGCTGCTGCCGGGACTGGACTTGCCTCCGGACAATCAGCTCAGGATAAATCTCAAGTATGTGCCCCCGATGAATCTGGTTGACCTTCTGAACGTGCGCTACCTGCTCGGGGCGAAGATCGAGGACACCCAGATCGACGGCGTGTATTACGATCGAGCCATCAGCATGATCCTGGACCACGGGCAGACCGAGCGGCTGCAGAGGCTGCCAAGGATCAGCACCACGTCCATCGGGCTGATATCCAGCACGAAAGGGGCGCGAGACAGGAAGGATGGCGAGGTTGCCGGCACCGTGACGGTTACCGATGTCACCGGACAGAGACTTACTCTGCCGCTTCGGTTCGGCGTGGAGACGGCGGAGACCCCCGAGAAGGGCAGTGGAGCCGCGCCTGCTGCCCATCATCAGCCACGACTCGTCAACGCCTGGATACCCACCGAGCAGCCCACGGACTACTACGCGAAGATCAAGCTCCCCAGACCGATGCAGGTGAAGGAGATCAGTTTCCACAATTCGCTTCCTGATGCCCAGCTTCGCATACGGGCCGTGTCGCTGATCGACGACCATTCCGGCACCAGTGCTCCGCTGGTGCTATCGGATCAGTTGGATCGGCAGTTCTTCTTCGACATGAAGCTGTACACCAACCGAAATCCGCTGCCCAGGGTATTCATGGTTCACGACAGCCTGGTACGCAAGGACGGCACGGTTCTGAGCGCGCTGGGCGACTCCCAGATTGATCTGAGGCAGCTGGCATTCATAGCGCCCTCGCCGACGGCCAGGAGCCTCTCTTCTCCCGCGACCGAGACAGCAAGTGCCGGAGAGGTTCAGCTGCGCTCCTACAGACCTGAGGAGATAGTGGCGGATGTAAACTCCAAGCAGCCGGGCTACCTGATGCTGGTCGATCCT
>JAJYNT010000279.1:3392-4305 GCA_021786215.1 Chloroflexota bacterium
GAAAGTACAGGTGGATGGGGTCGACGCCCCTGTGGAGAGGGCCGACTATCTCTTCCGCGCCGTGTATGTGGCCGCGGGGAAACACACGGTAGTTTTCAAGTATGAGCCTGACTCTTTCCGGATCGGACTGGAGATCACCCTGGCAAGCCTGGGATTGCTGGGGGCGGCGCTCCTTCTGCTGGCCATTCGGGCGAGGCGTGTTCGCCGGCACACCATGATATAATGATGGCGTGGAGGTGCCGATGAACGTCTTCAATCGGATTGCCGTCTCGTTGATTCTTCTCGGTTTCATCGTCTCCGCCGTCGTGGTTTCCTTGCTGCCGAGGCCTGCCATGGCATGGATGAGCTCCATCCTGGTTTCCGCTCAGGGCAGCCTGGACTCTACTTCCCAACTGATTGGGGCGGTGGTTGGATTGCTGGCGGCAGTTGGGGCTTCGTTGCTATTGATCGCGGAGTTGAAACCCCGGGTGCGACACTCGGTTGTGGTGACCCAGGGGGCCACCGGCACCGCGGAGTTGACCAACGAGTCGATCGCGGTGCGTGTGCGGCGGATCGTGGAGTCTGTGCCCAGCATCCGTGACGTATCTCCCACAATTGTCAGCCGTGGGAAGAGTGTCGATGTGCTGCTGCGGGTCACCGCCGACCCCGATGTGGATCTTCCCCAGAAGAGCGAGGAGATCATGCAGGCGGTGCGGGTCGAGGTGGAAAGCAAGATCGGCATTCCCGTCAAGTCGCTGAAGGTCACCGTAAAGCATTCCGGCAACGGTCGGAGTCCGGCGATACCCAGTCCGGCGTCCCTGCCCAAGAACCCCTTTCGAAGGTGACGCCTTCATCTTGGAATGGCATGCCCCGGAGCAGGCTGGGGAATCCGATCCTTCGGATTCCCCGTGCCTAGGATCATCCGTAGTGGGAA
>JAJYNT010000433.1 GCA_021786215.1 Chloroflexota bacterium
CGAAGGGAGTCTCGATCGGCCCTGGATTCATCTGAGCACTCCGCATAACTCCGTGGAGCTGTCCGGCGGAAACCATTACCCTTCACCGCCGGGGTTGGGGAACTTCCCAGACGTTACCGGTTCCCCGCTAGGGGTATCCGATCAAGGCAAAAACGTGGGGACATGAAAAAAGTAGCGGCCCCTCGCGGGGCCCAGGCAACGGCAAAAAGGTGAGGATCACTTCCGTCAAAAGACTAGGAGAAGAACTTCACCGTGACCACGCTGATCAAGACAAAGAGCACGGCCAGCACTATCGTGAAGTTGAACAGAGTGCGCTCGACCCCTCGCCGGCTCCGATAGACCGAAGAATCGGAGGCAAAGAAACCGCTGAAGCCAGATCCCTTACTCTGGAGGAGCACCACCAGGATAAGCACCACCGACACAAGGATCTGCACGATGTTGAGATAAGTCTGCAAGGGACACACCTCCGGTAGTTCAGCCACTCCGGATTATAGCACAGGCCAAACCGCACCGGCAAACTTGGTGCCGCGGCTAGAAAGTGCTAAACTGCATACCATCAACCACACCAAACAACCCCGGTTGCCCTCGTCCTGCTCGTTACACGGTTCCCTGGGCCGCCAACTCACGGGGCACGGCGCATAACGAGCAGCTGGCGTGGAGTTAGGATGGAGGATCGATTGGCCGACGTCGAGATCGGGATCCTCACTCGGGGGAAACCGACCCTGGGCATGACCCTGTCCAGCCTGTTGTTGCAGCAGGTCCAGGACATTCGCATCTACATAGTGGACACCTCTGAAAAGCCGGTCATCAATCGAGACGACGTGGCCTTCGCGTTGAGACTCGCCATCGACCGGAAGATCCCCTGCAATTACGAGTACCTGCGGGAGAGGGATAGAGCCTTTAGCTCCGGCCGGCTTCGGATCCTCCAGGCTCTCCGAGGCAGGAACCTCTGCTTCATGGACGACGACATCGTCCTTCCGTCGTCTTCTCTGGCGCAGCTGCTGGAGGAGGCATCGGCCACTTCACTCTACGGTTTCGTGGCGCCATCCTGTCGCCATTCGGCATATCCTCCAAACTACGCTTTCGGCTCCCCTCTCTATACCCCCGGAGGCCTCTTCTGCCAGGATCCGGCGGTTCGAGAGATCCTGCTGGACTACTACCGAACTACAGTTGACCTGCTGGATCGGGCTCCCTCGCCCAACAAGGTGTGGGAACAGGCCTTCCTGTCCCGACTCTTCTGTGAGTTGGGTCGAAGCTGCAAAGTCCAGAATGACAACTTTGTGTACCATTTGGACTATCGGGAGCCGGTCAATTGGGACGCGTTTCAGGAGGCTGTGGTGACGAGGAGCGAGGCGAAGGCAAGAGAGTTGGCCAGTGGGACGGGATAACAATGTCAGCCTTTCCAGTGATCTGCCCAGGTTGTGGCCTGGCCAACCATGAGGGCGCCACCGCCTGCATCGGCTGCGGGTTGAGTCTTCTTCCCTCCGATCCGAGAAACCCGCTGGCCGATGCCTCCCTGTTCATTGGCCGCCGCCGCGAGCTCGATAGCCTGCGGCGCAGCCTCGATGCCGCCTTCGCCGGCCACGGAAGACTCATGCTCCTGGTCGGTGAAGCCGGTATCGGCAAGACCTGGATCGCTCGCGAACTCGCTCGATACGCTGCCGAACGGGGCGCTACCGTCCTCTGGGGTCGCTGCTTCGAGGACGACTGGCAGCCTGCCTACGGACCCTGGGCCGAGGCCATCGGCGAGTTCGCCCGCTCTGCCTCCCCCGAACAGTTACAGCGGCTGCTCGGTTCGGGAGCCCCCACCTTGGCAAGGCTTGTCCCTCAACTGCGTAACGCCCTGCCCGATACCCCCGAAGCACCCTCCCTGCTCCCGGACGACGAGCGGGTTCGCCTCTACGATGCCACGATCCGTTTCGTACTCGCCATTGCGGAGGACAAACCCCTACTCCTGGTGATCGACGATCTCCACTGGGCCGATCGAGACTCCCTTCGGTTGCTTCGCTACCTGGCACGCTCCCTCCCATCCTCCCGCATCCTGGCCCTCGGAACCTATCGCGACCCGGAGATCGACTTGGCCGAGCAGCATCCCCTCGCGGATCTGCTCCCCGTCCTTCGTCGAGAGACCGACTACCAGCAGATCAACGTCCGCGGGTTTACCAAAGAGGATGTCGGCGCCTACCTCTCGCACTCCAGCGGCCGCCCGCTCCCCGCCGCACTCGTCCAGGCTATCTACCAGGAAACCGTCGGTAACCCCTTCTACGTCCGTGAGGTCCTCAGACACCTCACTGAAGAGGGAAAGATCCATTTGCATGGAGATCGCTGGTTCACCGACCTTAGCCTGGATGAGTTGGGCATCCCGGAGGGAATACGGCAACTCGTTCACCGGCGGTTGTCCCGCCTGTCAGTGAAAGCGACCGGCCTGCTTCGCCTGGCGGCCGGCTTCACCGGCAGCTTCGACTTCCCAACGCTGCAGGCCCTGACCGACCTGACGGAGGAGCTATTGCTCGACTGCATCGACGAGGGACTCAGGGCAGGCCTCCTTCGAGTGAGCGAGGACTCTCCTCCATCCTATGAATTCGCCCACGCCATCGTGCGCCACACCCTCTACGATGAGCTGAACCCGGATCGCCGGGCCCGCCTTCACCGAAGGATCGCCGGGGCACTGGAGCAGGTGTACGCCGGACGGGAGCAGGAGCACGCAACCGAGCTAGCCTCCCAGTACCACGCCTCGGCGAGTCTACCCGGTGCATTGAACGGCTTCCCCTATGCCCTGGCTGCCGCCGAGCAGGCTAGGGCTGCTTCCGCCCATGATCGAGCAGCCACCTTCCTCCGAATGGCCCGCAACCTCTCCTGGGAAAGTCCCCCACCAGATAGGGCGAAGGCGTTCTGCAAGCTGGCCGTGGCTGAAGCTGAGGCTCTAATGCTGGACGAGGCCCAGCGCTCGGTGGATGACGCCCTGAACGAATTGTCCCGTGCAGGAGCAGATCCCACGGAAAGGGCTGGTTTCCTGGCACAGGCTGCTCGCGCGTTAAAGGATGGGGGAGCACGGCCTGCCGTCTGGAAGCCGCTGATCGAACAGGGCCTGGCGCTATTGGGCACTCGACGAGATCTGCTCTGGGCCCAACTGATGTTGCTGCGCGATCGCTTTGAGCCGGTCTCAATAGGGCCGATAAACACAGTGCGGTGGCTGGGGCACGATCCACAGGCGGTGACCATCGCCCGAGAACAGGGCGACGAAGACGATTACGCCCGCACACTCGAGCCCCTCGATTGGCGGACCAGAGAGGAAACCGCTGAGGTGCTAGCTCTGGTCCGAATGTGGCGGCGGCCGGCAGCGATCATGCGGGCGATGGATGTGGTAGGACGAGACCTGCTCAAACGCCATGGTGCTCACCGCGAGGCACTGGAACTGTATTCTGAGCTTCTACAAACCGCCGAGAGGTTCGGCTCGATCCAGGAGCAGGCCGAGGCCCTCCTCCAGATCGCCATCACTCAGATCGCATTGGGTGAATTCCCCACGGCCCGTAAGACCGCACGGCAGGCCCAGGAGATGATCCTCCGTTTGGGGCCAGCCCACGAGCTTCGTTTCGGCGTAACGGCACTGAACAGCATACTCACCTACTTCTTGGATGGAGATTGGGAGAAGGCAGCCACCGCGGCAGCACAATTCGCGGCGAGCCCTCAGGCCGCGCGCAACCCCCGTGGCCTGGTCTCAGGGGCATATGCGGCCCTGGGCTACGTTCGATTCGGTAACCCAGCAGAGGCAAAGCGGCTATTGGCAGCTCTCACACCGCTCGTGGCTCAGATGGAGCCCACGATGTACGTTCATCACGCTGCGATTGCCTTCGGCGGCAGCGCCGTTTGGGAAATTGGGGAGGTGGAGTTCGCCGCCGACTACAGGCGCGTGGCCATGGAACTGATCGCAGCCGGCTTTGGCGATAGCATCCTCTCCCCCGAACTGACCGTTGCTCGCATGGCGGCTCTCCTCGGTCGGGTAGAGGAATCCCGAGACTATTTCGTCCGCGCGAGAGCACACTGCGAGACAAACGGATTGAAGGCTGTCCGCGCGATCGCCGATTACGACGAAGCCCTGGCTCTGTTGAGAATGAGATCTGCCGACCACTCCCTCATCCGATCTTTGCTCAGCAGCGCGCAGACAGTCTTCCAAGCCCTGGGCATGGAAGGGTGGGCTCATCGTGCCCTTCGTCTCGAGGAGGGGCTGGCTGACACCCCTCCCCCCGGGATTGGTCTCGACCGTTCCCCTATTAACG
>JAJYNT010000250.1 GCA_021786215.1 Chloroflexota bacterium
GGCGAGCGCCCGCTGTGGCCCAGCGGTCACCGTGGTGGTGAGCATGGCCAACTTGACTTGTGCCTGGATGTTGTCCAGGAACCTGGTCAGGTCGCTATTCTGGGCCGACCGTCGCATTAGACTATGGAACTTAGTGTCATATTCAACATGCTTAGAAAGCTCGTCCCGCTTCACCGCAGTTTCGTGTTGCCGCAGCAATGCCAGCATCTCCTCTAGCAGTTCGGGATCGCTACGGATTGTCGCGAGTCGGGCGGATAGCCCCTCGAGTACCTCCCGCACCTCGTAAAGCGCTGCTAGCTCCCGCAGGCCAACTTCTGCTACGACCGCACCGCGCCGAGGTTCCTCTCGAGCCAGTCGTTCATGTGTCAGTCTTACGATCGCTTCACGGACCGGGCTGCGGCTTACGCCCAGGGCGTTCGCTAGCACAGGGACGCTGAGTCGGGATCCGGCCGCGAGCTGCCCCGACACGATCGCCGCGCGCACATGGTCGTACACCGCGTCTGTAATCCGATCCGGCGACGGCAACCGCTCCAGCTCCACGCTCCTACTCCCACTGATCCCTGAACGACGCCTGGGAGGACCCGGGCCTTGACAGCTGCCATGTTACATGCTACATGTAGTAGATGTCCAGTAGCGATCACACGAGGGACACCATGTTCGACCCAAGACACGGCCATGGCGACGCTCCGGGCGGCAGCGGGCGCAACTGCCTCGAAGGAGTCCGCCTCAGCGGCAAGTGGCAACCGGATCCTTACGGCCAACCTGCCTATTGTGGTCGACTGCGGCCCGTGGACGTCGTTGCGAGAGGTTTGTGCATGTCTCGATCAGCGGTACGGCCGTGCTGAACGTAGCGCACAGGAAACAGGCGTGAACCGTGAATAGTAAGGAACTACTTCATGCCGCGACCGCCGGTCCTATGGCAAAGATGTCCGAGAACAGCCTACCTGCTGCTCGCAATCGACGCCATCTCAGTCACGAAGCTCCAGCAATCCGCGTGCCGACTTCAGTGCTGAACATCCTTGCCGTCATTGTTGCACTCGGAATCTGGTGGGCGTTGGGCACTCTTGGGATCGGTGGGCTTCCCGGGCCGCCTCAAGTGTTTCACCGGTTCGCAGTCTTGGCAGGCAATGGTGTACTCGGCCGCGACGTGTGGGCCAGCACATTCCGCGTCCTCGTTGGCTTCGCAATAGGCACCACCCTCGCTATCCTCGTGGGGCTGCTTATGGGATGGTATCGGACGCTCCAGGCTCTGCTCGACCCGATCATCCACTTCTATCGCATGATTCCGCCTCTCGCCACCATTCCTCTTGCCGTCGTTCTGTTCGGCATAGGGCAGACACCCAAGATTATCGTCATCTCCCTTGCTGCCTTCCTGACCACCGTTATCGCCGTAATTGAGGGCGTAAAGAATGTCGACAAGACACTGATCAATGCTGCCAGGGTGCTCGGACTGTCCAGCGCTGGCGTATTCCGCCGAGTCATTATCCCCGCCTCGCTCCCGTACATTTTCGTCGGGATGAGAGTGGGTCTAGGAGCGTGCTGGGCAACCCTGGTAGCGGCAGAGCTGATTGCCGCCCACTCTGGTCTGGGCTATCTGATGTCGCAGGCTCAGATCTTCTACGATCTACCGGCCATCTTTGTCGGTCTAATCTGCATAGGGCTGCTTGGCCTGATAATGGACAGCTGTCTCCGCTTCGCAAGCCGACGGCTCACCTCGTGGCAGGAAACTCGGTGAGCATGTCCACAATCAAGCTCGACTTTCGTGACGTCTCGAAAGTGTTCGACGCGAAGGACAGACAGGTGATTGCACTTCAAGGTGTGGACATGCAAATCGAGACGGGCGAGTTCGTCACCATCGTGGGGCCAAGTGGATGTGGGAAGAGCACGCTCCTCATGATTGCAGCCGGCCTTGAGACAACGACTGAAGGCGCGGTGTTCGTCGACGGTCGCCCTGTCGACGGTCCCAGTCCGGACCGCGGCGTTATCTTCCAGCAATACGCTCTCTTCCCTTGGCTGACTGTACGACAGAATGTGGAATTTAGTCCACGCGTTCGACGCCTACCAGATGAGCGACGTCGCGCTATTGTCGACCACTACCTTGAGCTCGTGGGACTTATTGACTGTGCAAACAGCCTTCCCAAGACTCTTTCAGGTGGAATGAAGCAGCGGTGTGCTATTGCCAGGGCCTACGCTGCTGAGCCCGCCTTGCTTCTCATGGATGAGCCCTTCGGCGCTCTTGACGCCCTGACCCGCACTCGGATGCAACAGCAACTGCTCAATGCCTGGTACCTCGAGCCGATCACCGTGCTCTTCGTTACCCACGACGTGGAGGAGGCCGTGTTTCTCGGCAACCGAATTGTCGTAATGTCCGCACGGCCGGGTTCTATTACCCGCATTATCCCTGTGCGCCTCCCGGAACGCCGGCGGCAGGAAGACCGGCTACTGCCAGAATTCACGGCCATCAGAAACGAAGTGTGGGCAGCCGTCTACGAGAGCGAGCTAGCAGATAAGGAGCCCGTGGGCCGTGTGACCGCTGAAGTGTAACTCCGGAATGTAGTAAGCGAACTCCCGAGCTGACAAAGAAAGAAGGATTGAGATGGCATTCCTCCCCGGCTGCAAAGGTCGCGTTCTTATAGCTGCTATCGTAATGGCATTTGCTCTAGCTGCCTGTGGATCGGCGAATAGCACGCAGAAGCCTGCCAGCTCGGGGCCAGCAACCGTGAAGATTGGCTACCTGACCGGCGATAGCGCGTCAGCGTTGTTTGCTGTGGCCAACCAGCAGCACCTTTGGCAAAAGTACAACCTCAAACCGGACCTGGTGACCTTTACCAGTGGACCGCTCGTGCTCGAAGCCCTGAAGGCGGGAGACATCCAGATCGCCCACGGTGGTGTCGGCGCCCTGTGGCCGGCCATGGCCGGCCAGGCGGACTTTCTTGGCGCTGACGTCTTCGATGATGCTGATGCCCTCATCGCACAGCCTTCGTCCGGCGTGACGTCCATAAGTCAGCTTAAGGGCAAGAGTGTGGCTGTCACCACGGGTACGGCAACCGATATTCTGCTCCGCCTTGCCCTGGCTCACGCTGGAATCCCGTTCAGCGACGTGCATGAGATTCAAATGGCCCCCGCCACTATCGTGAGTGCGTTCTCGTCGAAACAGGTTGATCTGGCTGGGTCGTGGTATCCCCTGCTAAATACGATCCTGGCCAAAGTGCCGAACACCGTGATTCTCGCCCGATCCACGAGTTACGCCCCGAAGGTGAGGTTCTTCAATGGGTTCCTGGCGTCCCGCAGTATGGTGTCGAAGGACCCGAGCCTTGTGACGCGCGTTATGGAGGTTCTTGAGACGGCGAACAACTGGGTCGTCGCGCACAAGTTGGCGGCGGAGACTCTCGCTGCTAAGTTCAACGGGGTGCCGGTGTCCTCTGAACAGCTGACATTGAATCATGTGGCGTACCTGAGTTCGACGGCGTTCTCACAGGATATTCACGATGGCAAGGTTGCGGCTTGGCTCAAGACCCTCGCCCAGCAGTTCAAGTCCATGGGTATCATCCCCTCTGTCGCACCAGTTTCCTCCTACTTTGCGAGCAATATCTATCTGGCGGCGGCCAAGAAGATATCAGCAAGGTAGGCTGTGCACCGCGGGCACGAGATGCATGTCATCCTGTTGTGACGAACGACAAGCGTATTGCTCGAATGGGGTCGGGTACGGAGCCTGGAGTCCTTGGACCCGACGAATTCGCCGAGTTACTGGCCCGCCCACTAATTGCTAGGGTGGCTTCAATTGACGATGATGGGTATCCCCATATTACGCCCATGTGGCACTGTTGGCGTGACGGGGCTATCTGGCTTGTGAGTCGTCGCCAGTCGCGGGTGGCAACGCACGTGCGAGCGAGACCCCGGGTGTGTGTATCGGTGGCTAGTGACGATCTCCCCTACACGAGAGTCACGATTCATGGGTTGGCGACCATCGTTAACCCTGGTCCTCCGTCCTCCGCTGACTGGCGGCTCTTAGTACATGACATGGCGGCCCGCTACGTCGGGGACCGCGATCCTACCTACGCCTCACGCACCGAAGAGCTTCCGCGGTGGGTCATCCAGGTTGTTCCTGAGCGCATAACGTCGTGGCGGGGTGGCGGGTGGCCCATTGCGCATGAGCGTGGGGTGGCCGATGTGCGCGAGTGATATTGACCGTGCGTTGCTTCTCGACTTGCTAGGCTCATTAGTTGGCGCCCGGAGCGTTAATCCGCCTGGAAACGAGCGTCTTGCGG
>JAJYNT010000063.1 GCA_021786215.1 Chloroflexota bacterium
CTCTGCCGGCGGTCGAGGTAATGTCTTGGTCGCCGGCCTCTTCTGGCTAGATCGGTATTACCGTAATCCAGTGATATCGTACTTGTCTGGGTGCTCTTGTGGCTGGTATAGTGCTGGCGAGGTGAAGCCGCGTGACGACTGATAGGATCCCAGTGAGCCAAAAACTCGATCCAGCTTTCCTCAAGCGGATCGACAGCTTCCGTTTCGAGCACTGGATTCCTACCCGTACAGCGGCCACCATGTGGCTGCTGGAGTGGGCGCTGGAGCAGAACCCCCAGCCACCGGCACCGAAGGACCGGGTGGCCGTCGGTGACTAAGCTACCGAGGATCACGGCGGCGGATCTGCTGCGAGCCCTCAAGCGGGACGGCTGGTACGAGGTGCGCCAGAAGGGCAGCCATGTCCAACTGCTCCACTCAACCAAGGCCGGACGGGTTACCGTGGCATCCCGCACCGGCGGCATCATTAAAGCCAAGACCCTGCTGTCCGTACCGGAGCAGGCAGGCCTGACGGTAGACGATCTGAGGAGGCTGCTATGAAGACCAGGCACTATACGGTCGTTCTGTACCCTGATCTGGAGGAGGGGGGCTACACAGTCCTGGTGCCGGCCCTTCCGGGCGTCGTAACCGAGGGGGAAACCCTAGAGGAGGCGATGGCCATGGCAAAAGAAGCCATCGAACTGCACATCGAAGGGATGATCGCGGACGGAGAGCCGGTGCCAGAAGAAGACGTCGCTCCTCAAACTGCAGTGGTGACTGTGGAAGTCGGAGAGGCCGCCTGAGTCTTCGCTATCTCCCATCCAACGTCCTCACAGGAATCGACCGTGCCGGCTCGATCGAGCCGGCACGGCCATTCTCCCCACCACAACCCCGCCCCTCCACCACGATTCACACCACAATGGGCTGACGAACAATTCCTCGATATGGGTCTGGAAGCGCGAAGAAACCGCCCTCCAGGCTTGGTTTCGTGCCTGATCGAGCGGTCTTGAAAGGTTATGATGGCGGCTGCCGGGAGAGGATTCGAACCTCTGTAACGGGATCCAAAGTCCCGAGTCCTACCGCTAGACGACCCGGCAGTGAATGAAGTACGGGGAAGCATCCCTCATATTCTATTCTACCATGCGCCGGGCCTTCTTTGCTTCAGGCTGCCTTTGTGACCGTGGTGCGCCTTCGCCCGCAGATGGCCCAGTCGAGCTCTTTCTCCAGGGGAGTCAGCTGCTGCGGAGCTCCGTCTGCCACCAGGACATCGTCGTTGATGCGGAGACCGAACTCCTTCATGTAGATGGCAGGCTCCGCACTGTGAACCATTCCTCTCTGCAGGATGTCCGGGGAGGCCGGATGAAGACGGGGCATTCGGTTGTGTGACGTGGCCTGGAAGCCCACCCCATGGCCCAGACCGTGTCGGAAGGCATCGCCGTAGCCAAGACGGGTGAGAACCGTGCGAGCGGCGATGTCCACCCCAGCGGCCTGCACGCCGGCACGCTCCACCTGTCGCGACCGCTGCATCGCCTCGAGACAGGCATCATAAGCTGCTCGTTGCTCGGAGTTGACTACGCCCGCGAAGAAGGTGCGAGTGACCTCAGCCCAGAAGCCGTCCAGGTACACCTCCAACTGCACCAGCACCTGGTCCCCTCGGGCAATGCTGCGACCCGAGCTGTGGCTGAAGGGTCGATAGGCCATCTCGGTCCGCAGCCCCGAGAGAACGTGCGGGAAGGGCATCACCCTCCGCACCGGCTCCATTCGGAGCCCAGATGCCAGTATGGCCTCGCTGACGGCGCCGGCCACGTCGCATTCGCGGACCCCCGTGCGGATAGCATCCCGTGCGGCCATCAGCCCCTGGGCCGCCACTAGATTGGCCAGTCGCACCAGGTCTACCTCACGTTCGGACAGCACCGCCTCCAGCTCCTCCAATTCTCGGTCCGCGTCCCTCCATTCGACGTCGCCGAATGCCTCCTGGAACAGCTGCAACGTTCCCGGCGATGTCACTCCAAACTGGGTATAGCTGGCGGGGACGGTCCCAAACTGGTGCTCATACCCGATCACCCTGCCCTGCAGCCCCCGATCTCGCGCCAGTTGGGCCAGCATCGGCTCCACCACATCCGCCAGGGTGGAGAGCCGGTGCAGGGATTCGGTGGCGAAGGTGCGAATGTCCCGCACCCATCCGAGGCGGGCAAACTCCTCTTCGGCCTCGGGTACCAATAGGGCAGGCTCCCCCTCCAATAGGAAGAAGGCAAAGGAGTTTCCGACCACCGGAGCGTAACCGGTAAGCATGAGAACATTGTGTGGCAGCCGACAGAGCAAAGCATCCAGACCCGACGTTCGCATCCGGCGGATGATACGGTCCACCCGCTGCTTATCGGCTTCCATCGATGGCACCTCCTCACCGAGAGGGTATGCGCACAGTGCCGCATACCCTCCCCAAGCACTCCGACATAATTTCTGTAGTCTTGTGGGGACACCCCACGCCCCGCCAGGCGCTGCACCCTGGACCCGCTCCTAGGGCGCAGCTATGCCGGAGTGCTCAGCACAGTCAGGCGGAGGATCGACCGATCATCCGCGTTGTTGCCCACCCTGCTGCTGGCTGACCCCGATCTGCTGCGATTGCCCCGCCCCAGACTGGACCTTGATCCGCTTGGGCATGGCCGCGGCGGACTTGGGTAGCCTAAGGTAGAGCATCCCATTCTCGAACCTGGCGTCGGCCTGCTCAGCCGCAACAGGGAATGGGAGCGACACGGAGCGAGTGAACTGGCCGTGATCGAGCTCGTGGAAGTACCAGTTCCAGTTGGTGGACTCTTCCTTCTCGGCCTCGGTGTGAATGGTCGCTCGAATGGTCAGGGAGTCTGAGGTCACGCTGATCTCGACATCCTCAGGCTTCGCCCCCGGTACGGCGGCCATGACCATCAGTTCGTCCTGCCGCTCGAACATGTCGATCGGAAGGGCCGCGGCCGCTATCCGCGCCATGCCCGTCCTGCCGAAGGCCTCGTCAAACATCCTGTCGATAGCATCCCTGAAAGTCATCAACCGGGTTAAGGGTTCGTACCTGCTGACCGCCATGTCCTTTCTCTGCCTCCATTTGCACTCAAGGTGAAGCCGCGGACTGAGCCCCCGAGAGCGAAGTCAACCACAGGGGGCGCTGAAGCCCCAGCACTTTGTTCCCAGCAAGATCGATACCGGCTATCACTTCCATTGCTTCCGGTTGCTCACCCTTGCCGGCCGCTGAGCTCGGTATCGTGCAGCTTGCCCTTGGCCGGCATGGTTCAGCGACGGTGTGCCAGTCGTAGGGGCGAGCGGCGCTCGCCCCGGGGCCAGGATGGGCCACTGGAGCCACCAGGGCGACCAGCCGGTCGCCCCTACTGTTACTATGTCTCGCCGTTTCTGTGAACCATGCCCCGTGGCCCGAGGCCGGGCACGAGCCTTGCTGTACAACCAGCAGGGTCGCGTATGCTGCCGCCGGCAGCTCTTTCCACCGACAGATATGCATCTCCGGTCACGTTACGTCAGGATGTGGAGGATCCCGATGTCGCACATCGAAATCGATCGAACCATTCAGATGATGACCTCCAACCTCGCTCAGCTGCTGCAGTCCCACGGCTTCCAGATCGTCACCGAGGACAAGGCCCTGTTCCCCTACTTCACGCCCGGCTTGGCGGCGCTGAACTCGGGCCGGCTGCTCGTGTTGGGGCTCTCGGTGTTTCCCAAAGTGGGGGAGTTCCAGCAGGAAATCAGCACCATCCAGGACTATTTCGAAGACGCCATCGAGAGCAACAGTCCGGAATCCGATCCGCGCGTCCAGTTCATGGAGAAGGTAGCCCTGGTGCTGGCACCCGAAAGCATAGAGGACAAGGCCCCGGCCGGGGACATCCACTGGATCGGCCTGGGCAACCCGTCGGAGCTGGCGGAGAAAGTGCGCCGTGAGTTGGCGCTGTAGCTTGGATCGAACATGAATCAAGATGAGTTGGTCAATCTCTATCACCAAATGCTGCTGATTCGCCGCTTTGAAGAGAAAGCGGCTGAGATGTACGCCATGGGAAAGATCGGCGGCTTCCTGCACCTCTATGTGGGCGAGGAGGCGGTCGCCGTGGGCGCCGTGTCCGCCATGAGCAGCGAGGATCACCTGGTCACCCACTATCGCGACCACGGCTATGCCATCGCCAAGGGATGCGAGCCCAAGAAAGCCATGGCCGAGCTGTTCGGGAAGGCCACAGGTCTATCCAAGGGCAAGGGCGGCTCGATGCATATGGCCGACGTGAGCCGCCATTTCTGGGGTGGG
>JAJYNT010000343.1 GCA_021786215.1 Chloroflexota bacterium
GACAACCACGGTGTGGCGATCTGGCCCATGGCCTGGGGCCGCCACAAGGCGTCCGGTGGCGGGGTCCTGGCCACCTCCACCAAGAAGTTCGAGTTTCACTTCCATCGTCTCGAGCAATACAACAAGCTTATCGACCAGGCAGGAGGCGAGGTCCCGGCCACCCTCAAGACCTCGGGACTCCAGCGCTATCCGACCTCGTTCTACTGGTACGAAACCGTCTGGAACCCGTACACCAACCCCGACTACGCCAAGTACCTCAAGGAGTATCCTTTCCAGGTCATCTCAGGGCGTATCCACCACGCTATGTCGGCCACCCAGATGGTGGACTGGCTGGGTCGCATCTCCGAAGAGGACACCTGGCTTCCGCTCAACGACGATCGGGTGTATCATCCCCAGGTGATGGGACCAGCGGGTCCGACCCCGGTGAGTGCCGAGCACCGACTGCCGCCCGGCGCCTGGTCCGTCGCGGTGATTCAGATGAACCGCCAGGATGGCGAACGGCTCGGGTTGAAAACCGGCGACCTGGTGGAGCTTGCCAACCCCCTCGGGAAGTCCACCAGGGGCAAAGTCTACCTGGGTGAAACCGTCCGCCCGGGTGTGCTCCGAATGCCCTTTGGTGGCGGGGGTCGCTTCTCGCCGGGCGTCGGCCAAACGTTCGAGTTCCGCGACAGCACGCCCAACGCCAACATGCTGGTGGATCCCCACTTCCACGAGCCAATCATGGGAATGTCCGTTTACCAGGACATGATGGTGAAGGTGAACAAGGTCTGAGAAGGGCAGAACGCTCACCACACCCCTCCGGCGGCACAATGGCAGCGGGGTGCGGGAGCTGACGCGGAAAGGTGAGGGTACGCATGGACACATCCGAAAGGGGGGCCCCGCGAACCGGCGCGTGGGAGGCGACGGCGGAGGGATGGAGGGACGGCGAACTCGGCCACGACACGGGGGCAGTCCCCGAGTTTCGGCAGACGCTGGTCCAGCGTGTGCGGGCCTATGGCCTCCTCAAGGATCTCTACAGCTATCCCCTAAGTGAGGAGAGTCTGGCTGCCCTCGCCAACTGGCATTGGATGCGCGAAGGAGACAGCACGAACGGGGGAAGCCTCGCCGGGGTTCCCCCGGAAGGTGCCTTCCACACTGTCATGGACGGGCTGGCGACCCTAGGTCAGTTTCTCGCGGTGGGGCCTCCGTGGTTCACAGTGCTGGAGGAGTGCGATCGAGAGTACACGCGGCTGTTTCTCGGGCCAGGGCCTGAGGTCGTGCCGCCCTACGCATCCTTCTATGTCTCACATGGCCGGCTGATGACAGGGGATACGCTATCGGTGCAAAGAGTCTACGCGGGGTGGGGTCTGAAGCCTTCGGCGGGGGGCAACTACCCACCGGACCATATCGCCTTCGAGTTGGGATTCCTCGCCTTCCTAGCGGAACGCATCCTCGACGCATACGATGGCGGAAAGCAGGCGGAGAGAAACGGAGAGGAGGCGCTGGCCACCTCGCGGTCCTTCCTAGCGCAGCATATGACCGTTTGGGTGCCGCGCATGGTGCAGCGGCTACTCCAAATCACTTCCCATCCCCTTTTCCGAGGGCTGGGTCTTCTGACAATCGGGTACCTGAGTGTGGACCTGGAGACGTTGGCGGCCGACGGATGATCGGAATGGGTTGGTGGGAGGGGTGAGGGTTGTTGCCCAAGGGATGGTGGGTACGATGCTACGGGTGGATTTTCTTCGGTCTGCTTCTACTTGCCACGGCGAGCTGCAGCGCCGAAGCTGGCCCGCGAGTCGACCTGTCGCAGAGGGAAGTCGCGCCGCTCCTGACGGCGCCTCCCGCGGGGACCCAGCCCGTTTACACCTTCAGCTACGACCACCGCCTCGACCCCACAGAGGACGCGCGCATGTACGCCTCGCTCTTGGAATACCTCACGGAACACACCGGCCTCCGCTTCCAACTTTACGTGAGCCAGGACAGCCAGGATCTAGTTTCCGGGCTCGATGAGGGCCGTATCAACTTTGCCGCGGTGGGCGCCCTCTCTTACCTCCAGGCCGACGAACAGCACGGGGTGCGCATGTTGGCCGTGGGGCGCAACTCACAAGGAGAGCCCACATACCGAGCAGTGGTGTTCACCAGGCCGGGGAGCGCCATCCAGCAGGTCGGCGACCTGCGCGGCAAGAGCTTTGCCTTCGGCTCGCGCACGTCCACCCAGGGCTGTCTCATCCCTCTCATCATGATGCGTGAGGCGGGCCTGCGTCTTCAAGACCTGCGCGAGTACGAGTATGCCGGCTCTCACGCCCAATCCGTCGACGCCGTGCTGAGCGGGCAATTCGACGCTGGAGCCCTGCAGGACACCCTGGCCGAGCGCCTGGCCGCGGAGGGGTCGATCCGCATCGTGGCCACATCCGCTGCCTACCCCTCCAGCGGCGTCGTGGTCGGAGCCGGCGTCCGCCCCGAAATCGCGCAGCGGGTGCAAGATGCCCTCCTGGCGCTGGACCCTCCGGGCAAAGACGGTTCAAGCCTCTACCACTGGCAGGATTCGGAGATGCCCGACGGCTTCGCCAGGGCTCAACCAGGCGAGTACGAATCGCTACGCATGTGGGCTGGGCAACTGGGGATCCTCCCTCGTGGGGGGACGCAACCGTGAAGCTGCGATGGCGTGTGGCCGGTGCCGTGAGCCTGCTCCTGCTTGCGATGGGGGTCCTGACCATCGCAAGCATCGACCGCGTGGTGACGCAGGTAAGCCAGCAGCAGGCGGCGGAGCGAGGGCTGGCAGTGGCGCGCGCCGTGGCGGCCGGTGTAGCCGATTCGATTCTGGAACGAAAGCCCCTCTCGACCCAGGCTGTCATTAACGGCCTGCGGCAGTCCACCCCGGGGATCCGGTACATCTACGTTACGACCCTGGATGGTTCCGTGCTCTCCACCTTCCGGGGTGGTTTTCCCGTCCAGTTGCTGGCCACCAACCCCTTGCCGGAGGGAGTGTCGGAGAGAACGGAGCGCGTTCAGACCTCCGAAGGGCCCGTCCTGGATGTGGGGGTTGTGGTGCTCCCCGGCATCCGTTCCCAGGTCCACGTTGGCTTCGCGGAAGACGCGATAGCACAGATGGTGAATCAGGCAACCCTGTGGATCACCCTCCTGACGCTCCTGGGGGTGCTGGCGGGTACAGCCCTATCCTACCTCCTGGGGAGGTGGATCTCCCGGCCCATCGAGGCCCTGAGCCGGCTCGCGGAACGGCTGGGCCAGGGGGAACTGGATCTGGAGATCCCGCTGACGCGCGGGGACGAGGTGGGTCGTTTGGGCCAAGCGTTCAACGCCATGGCCGCCAACCTCCGCCTCAAGTTCGCGCAGTTGTCCGGGGTCTACGAGGTCACCAAGGCCACCAGCGGTCCCCTGGACGTGGAGACGGTTCTGGGACGCGCGCTGGACTCCATCCTTTCCACCCTGGACGTGGAGGCGGCTAGCGTGTCCCTCCTCGATCCGGGCGGTTCGATCGCGATCAGCCGTGCTGCCGGTGATTCCCACCGCTTTCGGCCTATGCGACGGAAGGCCGAAGATCTGTTGCGCGGGCTGGGCAGGGATCTGGGGCCGGAGGATGGCGACGACCCGGGTCTGGAGGCGAACGACCGCTCCAACGGTGCTTCTACCGGGGCAACGCCCCCTCATCAGGGCATGGGGCAAGTCGGTGGGAGCAGGGCGGATCGCTGCCAGGCGATACCCATCGAGGCCCACGGCGAGCTGCTGGGAGCGCTGGTGGTGCACCTGGGCCAGAGTGGAGGCCCGGACAAGCCATCCTTCGAACGTATGGGGCTGTTGGAAGCGTTTGCCCGCCAGATCGGCGTGGCCGTGACCAATGCCCGATTGTGGGAAACCCTGCGGCGGCGCGAGCAGACCCGTGCGGAGCTGCTGCAGCAGACCATCACCGCGCAGGAAGAGGAGCGCCAGCGCATCGCCAGAGAGCTGCACGACGAGACCTTGCAGTCACTCAGTGCGTCTCTGTTCGGCATCAAGGCAGCCGAGGCCTCCTTGCACCAGGCTGCACCGCCCGCACACATCGAGGACTCGCTGAGCCAGGTGAAGGGAAGGCTCACCGGCACCATCCGCGAGGTGCAGCGTGTGATCTACGATCTGCGCCCGATACTGCTGGACGAACTTGGTCTGGTGGCAGCCATCAACTCCATTGCCGATCAGCGCCTACGAACCCAGGGCATCGAAGCGGATGTCCAGGTCGTCGGACATTCCAGGCGTCTCGATCCTCATCAGGAGGTGGCGGTATTTCGT
>JAJYNT010000057.1 GCA_021786215.1 Chloroflexota bacterium
GTGAACGTGAACGGCGAGCGGTACATCAACGAGCTGGAGACCCGGGACACCGTGGCCTCCGCCAACATTCGGGAGTGCCAGGAGGGTCGGGGCGTGGAGACGCCCGCCGGGACCGTGGGCGTCTGGCTTGACGCGCCCGTGCTGGATCTGAGATGGGGAAAGGGCTGGTACGAGAAGCGCTTCCCCCACATCTTCCAACGCTTCTACAAGTACGGGATCGACAGCCGGGAGGTTCCCATCCTGGTGTATCCCACCCAGCACTATCAGAACGGCGGCATCCTGGGCAGGGCCGACGCCGGCTGCCAGGGCGTGGAGGGCCTCTACGTCGCGGGCGAGGTGGCCGGTGGCGTCCACGGACGCAATCGCCTCGGCTCCAACTCCCTCGTGGACATCTTCGTCTTCGGGCGGCGCTCCGGGATGAAGGCGGCGGTGGCGGTGAAGGAGGTGGCCCCGGGGCGGCTCACCCTGGAGCACGTGGTCCGATATCAGAAGGAGCTCCAGGATGCGGGTCTCGACAAGGGACTCCCATCACCGGCACTGCTTCCCAACTACGCCGCTTCCGCGGGCAGTGCTGTGAAGGCAAGCCAGCTTCTGGAGAAGGTAAGATGAGCGAAGAGAGGACTCAGGAACTGGTTCCGATTTACGTCGGCGACGTCCGCCACATGGTGCCGCCTCTCTTCACCATCATGCGGGCCATGGAGTACGCAGGGTACACCTTCACCCACGGATGCGGTTGCCGTGGAGGCGTCTGTGGAGCGTGCATCACCGTCTACCGCGTCCCGGATGATCCCGCCCTCAAGACCGGCCTCGCCTGCCAGACGGTCATCACTCCCGGCATGAAGCTCGTGCAGATACCCCACTACCCCGCCAGGAGGGCGGTGTACGACCTCGAGACGACGGAGGCCTCGGCGGAAGGACTTGTGGCCCTGTATCCCGAGCTGGCCCGCTGTCTCGGCTGCAACCGCTGCACCAAGGTGTGCCCCCAGGGGATCGACGTCATGGGCTACGTGTCCGCCGCCCTCCGGGGCGACCTCCAGAAGGCCACCAGGCTCTCCTTCGAGTGCATCATGTGCGGGATGTGCGCGGTCAACTGCCCGGCCGAGATCCCGCAGCACCAGATCGCCATGGCCGCGCGGCGGCTGGAGGGCAGATACCTCCGTCAGCCGGTGCCGACGATGGAGAAGCGGGTCGCCGAGATCAAGTCCGGCGTGTACGATGCCGACCTGGCGGCGCTGAAGGCCCTGGGCAAGGAAGAGCTGGAAATCCGCTGGAAGGAAGCCCAGACGGAAGTTAAGAGGTGGTAGGGAACAGCGAATAGCGAATAGCGAATGGCGAATGGCGAATGGCGAATAGCGAATAGCTGCTAGCTGTTCGATGTTGCCCCACTGTCATGGTGAGCGAAGCGAAGCATCTCTCCGTGGAGACCCTTCGCTTCGCTCCTACGAAAATGAATCCCGGGCCTGCAACAATTACGCTGCATGGGAGACGGGTTCGAGTTGGACTTTGTAGCCGAGGGCTTCGAGACGACGCACAGCCCGGCGCTCGACGGCCACCCGATCCCGCTCGTCGAAGTAGTTCGTTCCCAGGTCAACGTACTCCGTTTGTCGGCCGAGCAGATGGTAAGCAATCACGAGGATGCTATGGCCCACCGCCACAATCGCACGCTTCTTCCCGCGACGGGCTGCCACCTTTCTGAACTGGGCAGGCAGGTAGCCCTCCTTGCACTTTCCAGCTGCCCAAGCGGCTTCCGCCAGGGCGGCTCGCAGCCATGGGCTGCCTTTACGCGCCCGAGCGGGCTGCCGCTTGCCACCACTCTGTTTGTTTCCAGGACACATCCCAGCCCATGCAGCCAACTCCCGATGGCTCCGAAAGCGACTCACCTCGGGTCCTATCTCGGCCAAAATGATCTCGGCCGTTCGCGGCCCCACTCCCGGTATGGTCCGCAGTCGAGCCAGCTCATGGGCGAAAGGGCGCATCTGCTCGGCCACCTCCCGGTCGCACTCTTCGATCTGTCGGTCCAGGTTCCGCAGATGTGTCAGTTGCTGGCCAACTATGAAGCGCAGCGGCCCTTCCAAGCGACCCACCAGCGCCTGTTCCAGGGCAGCTCGCTTCTTCTGCACCCGCCAATGGGCCAGGTCTGCCAAGGCTTCGGGATCCGTCAACCCCTCGGTCAAGGCTTCCAGGATCCGCTGCCCCGAGACCCCGGTGATGTCCGTCAGGACAGCAGCCAGCTTGATGTTGGCGCCTTCCAGGGTCTTCTGCAGCCGGTTCACCTCCCGAGCTCGCTCCCGGATCAGACTCGTTCGGTAGCGGGTCAGTTCCCTCAGTTCCCGTTGCCAGCGATCAGGGATGAAGCTCCCACGAACCAGCCCATGCCTCAGCAGCATGGCGATCCATTCCGCGTCCTTCACGTCCGTCTTCCGTCCAGGCACTCCGTGCAGATGCTCGGCGTTGACCACCAGCAGGGTGAAGCGGCCCTCCAGCACGTTGTACACGGGCTTCCAATAAGCTCCCGTCGCCTCCATGGCCACGTGAGTGCAGCCCTGCTCGGCCAGCCAGTTGGCCAGCGCTTCAAGGCTGCCCGTCATGGTGCTGAAGCTCTTGGTTGCTCGCTCTACCACCCCTGCTGGACCAGAGCGCAGCACGCACGCCACCACCGTCTTCTTATGCACGTCCAGCCCAACACACCGGTGGTGGAGTATCTCCAGGTTGCCAAACGGCTCGTAGGTGGTTCCCATCCCATACCTCCCCTTTGGTTGAGGTCTGGAGAAGGGACACCCCCCTATCAAGATTCTCCTACGCGTGCTCGAAGCAACAGTTACAGGTGCCTGTGGGTGTCCCGGACCATGCTCAGGGGCGGGCTCGCAGCACCAATCGATGCCCGGTCTCGTTCTCCACGACCGAGGCCAAGCCTACCACGAGCACTCTCCCATTTTCATTGTTTCTGGTGGCCCGTTAGGGCCATGGCATGCTCAGGGTGACATGAGTAGCCGCGGGACCCGGCAACTGCTCAGTCCTTAGTCCTTGGTTCTGAGTCCTTAGTCCCGAGTCCTGAGTCCATCCGTTGCCAGCTCCACGAGCACCTCTTTCACCAGCGTCACGGGAACGTCCCGGCGCACCGTTGCCCGGCCGATTGTCTCGGGCAGCACCCATGCCAGCCGGCCCTGGCTCGCTTTCTTGTCTCGGGTCATGGCCTCGAGCAGAGCGTCCACCTGGAGACCCGGACATGCCGTCGGCAGGCCCCAGTTCGCCAGCAGGTCGCGCTGCCGCCGGCCGTCCGCTGCCGCCACCATCCCCAGCCGCTCCGCAATGGCGGCGGCCGCCACCATCCCCACCGCCACCGCCTCGCCATGCCGGAAGCCGCGGTAATCGGTAACGGCTTCGATCGCGTGGCCCAGGGTGTGCCCGTAGTTGAGGATGGCCCGCAGGCCAGACTCCCGCTCGTCCTGTTGGACGACCTGCGCCTTCAGCTCTATCGAGCGGGCAATGACGCCCTCCATGGCCCCCGCATCGGGCCGAAGCAGCGCACCGCCCTCCCGCTCCAGGCGCTGGAAAAGGCCCGCGTCCAGGATCACCCCCATCTTCGCCACCTCGGCCAGCGCTGCACCCAGTTCCTCCATTGGCAACGAGGAGAGGGTGTCGGGATCCGCGATCACCAGCGACGGCCGGTAGAAGGCGCCGATCAGGTTCTTGCCCCGGGGGTGGTTCACGGCGACCTTCCCACCCACGCTCGAGTCGACCTGGGCGAGGAGACTGGTAGGCACCTGGACGAATCGCACCCCCCGCAGGAAGGTGGCGGCAACGAAGCCTGCCAGGTCGCCGACGACACCGCCTCCCAGGGCGACGACCAGGTCACGCCGCTCCGTACCCTGCTGGATCAGCCAGTCGTACAGGAGGGAGGCCGTCTCCAGCGACTTGCTGGGCTCCCCCGGAGGCACGGTTCGCGAGGCAACGGAGAGACCCGCTCGATGGAGGCTGGCCTCCAGGGTAGCCCCGTAGCGGGCGTACACGGCGTCGTCGGAGATCAGGCGCACGTTGCCGTCGAGACTTGCGCCCCGCAGCAGATCTCCCGCCGAGGCCAGCAACCCTCGACCCACCAGGACGTGGTAGCGTCCTGCCGCCGCGTCGATAGGTATGTCGATCATGCTAAGGTATTCCTCCTCACGGTGCGCCGCTCCGGTGGGAGATTCCCTCTCCCTTTGGGAGAGGGTCAGGGTGAGCGCTGTGGAGATTCCCTCTCCCTTTGGGAGAGGGTCAGGGTGA
>JAJYNT010000143.1 GCA_021786215.1 Chloroflexota bacterium
GTCCGATGGCCTGAATATACCAGGGAAGGGCGAAATAGTGTAATAAGGAAAGGTTGGAATTTACATACTGAAGACCAATGGTGCCCCCGAAGGTGGTAGGCCAGAGGGATCCTTCAACAGAATGGTAGGTGAGGGCGAATGGCGCTAGCAGCAGCAGATATGCCAGTACGCTTATCCAGTACTGTTTTTTTCGCCACTGGATTACCGCCAGCATGAGCATTATTGCTATCGAGAAGTCGAGGCCTTCTGGCCTTGCATTGGCCGCAAGTCCGACTGCGGCACCAAGAGCGATCCACCATTTCCAATGTTTGTCGTCGTTGGCCTTCGCGGCGAGGGCGGCAACTATTAGTAGCACGACCACGAACAGGGTATCAGGTACTGGTGTTCCTAGGACGTGAATCTGATATGGTGGGAAGAGCGACAGCAGCATGGCGGTGGCGTAAGCCAGAGGGCGGCTGTCGGTCAGCTGCCGGCAGGCCCAGTACAGAACCAGCGGGAAGATGGCAGCTAGGGCCGCTAAGGGGATAACGAGCCCGACCGTGGTTTGACCAAAGATGGCGAAGGAGATGGCTAGAAGGACGGGTAGCAAAGGCACTGCTGGGCTGTCCGCTGTCATTCCCGCGCGTACCAGGTCCTTGCCTGCTATGTGGACCGGATAAGGGTCTCGCGCCAGGAGCGCCATGGCCGCTTGGCTGTACTTCCCAATGTCGTCGCTGATCGGGGAAACGCTGCTCATGCCCTGTAGGATGCCGACTGCCGCGAGGCATCCTAGCATAATAGCGGTGCTGTGCCTTGAAAATGCGCGGTTCAAAGCGGCGATCAAGCCCAGTCCGGGATATCGCAGGATAAGGATGGAGGCCCTCTGGATACTGTACATCAAGATGCCAAGGAGGAATGCCCCGATGACGAATTGCATGTGCCAGTAGGGCCATTCCAAGATGTTGTTGGCCTGGTCGGATAGATATACCAGGGAAAGAGCCGCCAGACAAAGAAGGACCCAGGGGGCTGATCCCAACCCCGCAGCTGCCGTCATTTGCCGCGAGTCGGCGGCCGAACCGAATGCCTCTTCGTAGTAGTTCCACCACCAGAGCATTGAGACCACGAACAGGACCAGGAACGTCATTGCCCATGACCGAGTTACCTGCCATGGCAGTGCCCGGCCATCAATGACGACCGTCCACATCCATGCGGTTAGCCCGCTCAAGCATAGGGAAGAGGCTGTTACTAGCTGGGACTTTCTCTTGATAAGGCCCGTGGTCGCGGTGGGTAACGATTGGCTCATCTTTCTGACCACGATTTCATGATCCAAGTCTCCCGGTTTATCCCAAGTGAGTCATAGTCGAGTACTCCGATTACTCCCGCGGCCAGGAGCCCAACACCTTCACCATGGAGCTCTGCTGCTCTAACTCACCAAGCGCCGCCTTCACGTTGGGGTCGGACGCGTGGCCTTGCATCTCCATGAAGAACAGGTAATCCCAGGCCTTTCTCTTGGAGGGACGGGACTGGATGTGGCTCAAACTGACGCCGGCCAGGGCGAAGACTCCCATCATGTCGTGAAGTGCCCCCACTCGATCCTTGATGCTGACCATCACCGCGGTGCGATCCCGACCAGTGGGGCCCGGCGATTCGGTCCCCACCACCAGAAAACGAGTGATGTTGTTTGATGAATCCTGGATGCCGGCCTCGAGGATCTCCAGGCCGTAGATCTCCGCTGCCATGGAGGGGGAGATCGCCGCACCCGTGGGATCGGCCGCGGCCTGCTCGGCGGCTCGGACCGTGCTGAGTGACTGCACCAGCTCCACCTTCGGAAGGTTGGCTGCCAGCCATTCACGGCACTGGGCGAGTGCCTGTGGATGTGAGTACACGGTCTGGATCTCCTCTTTCCGGCAACGCGCCATAAGGTTCTGGACGATGGTCAAGCTCAGCTCGGCGCAGATCTTCAGCTCCGAGTCGATGAAGCTGTCCAGGGTGAACAGAACGCTTCCCTCGGTGGAGTTCTCCACCGGCACCACCCCGTAGTCGGTGGCCCCCCTCTCCGTCTCCAGAAATACGTCTCGAATGCTGCCGGCCGGGATCAGCTCGGTGGCATCGCCGAACAGCTGCAGTGCGGCCTGATGAGAGAAGGTGGCGGCCGGCCCCAGGTAGGACACCCGGAGCTTGCGTTGAAGGCTTCGGGATGAGGATAGGATCTCTCGGTAGATCGATCTGAGGTGCTCCGGCTTCAACGGACCCTGGCTGGCGGCCAGAACGTTCTCCATCACCATCCGTTCCCGATCCGGGACGAAGACGGTGGCACCGCTTCGACTCTTCCGGCGAGCGACCTCCAGCACGACCTCAGCGCGCCGGTTCAAGAGCCTCACCAACGAGGCATCGACCTCGTCGATCTCTCGACGCAGGCTCTCCAATTCGCTATCGCTCATGAGGCGCTCTCCTGACTGACGGAATGTGGCCCGGGCAAAGGGCGTTGGGATTCTACCGCATTGCTGCCGTTACGCGCCATCGGACGCTCCACCTCGCTTGCCCCATCCTGCTATTGTCCGTTACCTTGAGCTGTGCTAGTCTGATGATCGATTGGCAGCAGAGAATCAACCTTCAGCTGCCGGCTCTTTCGTTCCATCAGTCAGCCGAAAGTCGATATCCGGCAGCTTTCGAAGTGTGACAGGGAGGCGATGTCGCGGATGATCGTGAAGCTAGCGTACGGCAAACAGGGGGTGGAGGTGGATTTCCCCGACGAAGGGGTGAGCATCATCGAACCCCACTACATTCCAGGCCTGCCCGACGAGCAGGCATCCCTTCGGGAAGCTCTCCGCAACCCGATTCAGTCCCCCCCTATGTCTGAGCTGGTGAAACCACATCAGACCGTGGCCATTACCTTCCCGGATGTTACTCGACCCTGCCCCACAGCCCGCATGCTGCCCTCCATCCTGGAGGAGCTGAGCGCGGTGCCGCGGGACCAGATTGTCCTGATCAACGGCACCGGCATGCACCGTCCCAACACCGAGGAGGAGCTGCGCCGGATCGTGGGCGATGCGGTATACGAGAACTACCGTGTGATCAACCACAACGCCTTCGATAAGAGCAGCCTGGCCTTCGCGGGCAAGACCAAGCGGGGCACCGAGGTGTGGATCAACGCCGAGTTCCTGAAGGCGGACGTGAAGATCCTTGTGGGCTTTATCGAGCCCCACATGTTCGCCGGCTTCTCGGGCGGCGCCAAGGCGGTCTTCCCCGGCGTAGCCGGGGAGCAGACCGTGCTGAGTAATCACGACGCCTCCATGATCGGCGATCCGGGCTCCATCTGGGGGGTCACCAAGGGGAACCCCATCTTCCAGGAGATGCGGGAGGCCGTCCTGATGACCCACCCCACCTTCCTGTGCAACGTCACCCTGAACCGTGACAAGCAGATCACGGGTGTTTACTACGGCGATATGCTGGCCGCCCACGATGCCGGTATCGATTTCGCCCGGCGGACAGCCATGAGGCCCGCCCCGAAGCCCTTCGACATTGTCGTCACCACCAACAGCGGCTATCCCCTGGACCAGAACCTGTATCAGGCCGTCAAGGGGATCTCGGCGGCCAACCTCATCGTGAAGACCGGTGGCGCCATCATCTCCGCCTCCGAGTGTCGGGACGGCATACCGGAGCATGGTAACTACAAGAAGATCCTCCACTCTCGCTCCACCCCGGCGGAGTTGGTGAAGATGATCCACGAGCCTGGATACCTGCTGTTTGACCAGTGGGAGGTGCAGATCCAGGCCAACATCCAGAAGCGGGCGGAGGTGTTCGTCTACTCGACCCTGCCCGACCGTGATCTGGAGATGGCCCACATCAAGCCGGTCCACGATATCGGGGCCAAGGTTCGAGAGTTGATGGAGCGGTATGGTCCGGAGGCCACGGTGGCCGTGTTGCCTCAGGGCCCCTTCACAATCCCCTACGTGGCCGACGAGGCCGGCAAGGCCTTCGAGGCGCGGGCGACCCAGTAAGCAGTTCTTGGTTCCTGCCGGGAGGGCGGGCGTCCCGCCCACCTGGTGCTGAGTCTTGGGTGCTGAGTGCTGAGATGATGCTTGGTGCGTCGTTTCTTAAGCAGGGTACCGTAGGGCACGTGACGCGAGCGAGCACAGCGTCACGCTTGTGCCCCGCCGCCCAGCGCTGTAGATGCGGCCAACGGGCGGCGGGGGCTTGTCCCCATACGCGTTAACTTAAGCATAGGCTGGTTGTAGTAGGACCTCGTTCATATGCGCAACCCTTTGAGGAATAGTGGACG
>JAJYNT010000183.1 GCA_021786215.1 Chloroflexota bacterium
TTTGTCCAAGCCCATCTCCTTCTCCGTTTGGGCAAGCAGCTGAGGGGTGGCGTAGGGGCCAAGCCGAACCACAGCCGGGTTCCCGGGAAGGATACGGGTGACGAAGAAAACCACCACGATCACCCCGAAGAGGGTGACCACGGACAACAACAATCTTCTCAGTATGTAACGTCTCAACGATACCACTGGTGTCTCCGGGAACGGTCAGGGAGCCGAAAGGTGGCTCCCTGACCTGGGTTGCTACGGGTGCTAAGCCTTCTTTCCCATCGGACCGAAGCGCAGGCAGAGATCGTCCAGCTTGGCGAAACCCCTGAAGCTCTTGTTGGTCGCCACCACCCAGTTCGGCTGGTACAGGTAAGCCCATGGAGCCTCCTCCACGATGAGCTTCTGAGCCTGGTCCATCATCTGCTGCCGCTGCTGCGGATCTGTGGCCCAGGTCACCTTCTCGATCAGGTCGTCGACCTGCTTGTTGGAGTAGTTGGCGTAGTTGGTAGCAGCCCCGGACTTCATCAAGAATGTGAGCTGGTAAGCAGGATCGTTGCCCCAGGAGTACCAGTCGTGGATGAAGAAGGGTAGCTCGTGCTTGTTCAGCTTGTCGAAGAAGTCGGCATCGGGCATGCGATTGATGGTCACGTCCACACCCGCCTCCTGCAGCGAGGACTGGATCCACACCGCGGCATCTCCGTCCCACGGGATGGACTGGCGGACGGCGAGTTCCAGCTTCGGGTTGGAGACACCAGCTTCCTGCAGTAGCTGAGCGGTCTTCTTGGTATCGGTATCGTAATGCCAGAAGGACTTGTTGCTGGTAGGCATCCCGTTCGGAATGGGACTGTAGGCCCGCTGGCCATAGCCGTAGATCACCTTATCGACCAGGGTTTGGTAGGGGATGCCGTAGGAGATGGCCTGGCGCACCTTGACGTTGTCGAACGGTTTGATCTTGTTGTTCATGCCCAGGTAGAAGAGGCGGGTGTACTCGATACTGGTCAGCTTGATGTTGGGATCGGACTTCAGGGTGTTGAGATCCTTGAAAGGCAGACCCAGAGCCAGGTCGATATCGCCCTTCTTCAGCAGCAGCTCTCGATCCTCGGCTGCCGGCACGACTTTCATGATGAACTTGGAATTGTGGTAGAAGTCCGGACCCTGCCAGTAGTTGGGGTTTGGCTCGAAGTCGTACTCCTTGCCGGAATCCCACTTGGTCATGACGTAGGGACCGCTGGAGTTGGCGTTCTTCTCGTACCACTTGAAGGCCCACTGGTCGTCGGCGGTAGCATGAGCCTTGGTGGTAGCAGGGTCCATGGCGCCGAACACCTGGAAGGCCAGGAACGGCACCAGCATCGCCGAGGCCTGCTTAGGATGGATCTCCAGGGTGTACTTGTCTTTGACCACGATCTCGTCGGGCTTGTCGATCCCCATAAACTGGGTGAGCAAAGGAATGTAGCTCTTCTTCGCCGTCATCGCACGATCGAAGGTGTGCTTGAAACAATCGGCGGTGATCTCGTCCCCGTTGGCGAACTTCGCCCCTTTCCTGATATTCAGGGTGACCAGCTTCCCGTCGGGAGAAACAGTGTAGGACTCCGCCAGCCCGCCTACGTACTGATTCTGCCCCTCCAGCACCACGCCATCCGCGCTGGGGGTCGTCTTCTGGAGTAACATCGGCTCGTACAGGTTCGCCGTCGCATAGTAGGCCGCGTCGCTGCGGAACTCCATTGGATCGATGAGATCGATGTCGCTATCCAGGGCCACGACAATGGTCGGCTTCTGCGCTCCGGTCGCGGCCGCCGGCTTGGGTGCTGCGGTCGCTTGTGGGGCCGCCGTAGCTGCCGGGGCCGTGGTGGGTTGTGCGGCCGGGGCTTGCGGGGCTTTAGTGGGCGCAGCCGTGCTCGGCTGCTGTGGGGCGCACGCCGCCGCGACCACCCCAACTGCCGACAGCCCTGCCAGTTGTAGGAACTCGCGCCGTGTCAAGTGTCTCTTCTTTCCCATTCCCTTTCTCTCCTCTCTTGCTGCACCGTGGAACTATGCGACTAACCTGACCATTTCACTGCCGATATCGATCTATCCACCGAAGGCCTTGATCATGAGGGTGACGGTGTCTTCGGCGGCCAGCACGGTTTCCCATCCCGCCAGCCGCTGAATCGGCGTCCCGTTCACCAGGGCCAGCACCGCATCACGATGGAGACTGAACAGCAGCCAGTCCGATTCCGCCGTCTCTTGAAGCCGATTCCACAACTCGCCCATGGTGAGGCCGGGCGAGAGGGGAAACTCATCCTCCTCCATCCGTGCCTTCTTTATCTCTCGCAGCCCACCGAAGAGTCGTAGGTGAAGGCTCCCTTGATCACTGACCTGCTCCATCTGAAACCCAGCCTTAGACCGGCAACCCGACGCAGACCTCGTCGATCCCCAGATAGCTCAACGTCTCCCGTTTAGGTATTCCGGTCTCCAGGTCCCAACCGTGTGCCCTATAGTATTGGTCCAACAGGTCATCCAGCATTTCAGGGCTGGTTATCATCCCTTGGTTTGGTCCCGCTGGTACCGGTTCGTGCATCATGCGCCATGGCAGCCGGTCGTCTTTCCGCCGCGCGCCCTCTCTAACGTTGAAGCACTTCTCCATGGTGACCATTCGCCGAGCCGCCAGCATCAACTGCTCCTCCGAGCAAGGGACGCCAACTGCCAGGCTGAACTGCTGAGCCATATTCTCGGGAGTCACAGCAAAGGCCGCCGTGGAGGTGAAGACGCAAAAGCCCAGAGCCTCGCTGGCCCCGTAGGTCTGCTCGTGCCACAACACGATCTCGGCCCGCTTCTCCACCAGCCTGGGGTCGGCGTACTTCTCGCTGCCGGTCACCTTCCTGATAACGTCGCGAGCCTCCTGGGTGAAACCGAACTCCGCGAAGGTCTCGGTCATCAGGTGGTCCGGCCCCCTGGGATTGACGGCAAACGCCAGGGCGTAACTCTTGGCAGCCCGGGTGTCCACCCCCGACTGTTCCAGCCCCTTGCCCTGGATCGCCCACTTCCAGGAATCCCCCCCGATCTGCTCGGCCGCGACCCGGGTACCTTCAGCGAGGATGTTGGCCAGCCGGCCATCCCGACGGGCAATGCGCGCGAGCAGGGCCATCTGGGCCTCCGGGTTTCCGAAGCGGATCTCCAGCCCCTCCGCTAGATCGGGATCGATGAGACCCTTCTCGTAGCTCTCCATGGCCCACGAGATGACGTAGCCCGCGGAGATGGTGTCCATCCCCAAGTCGTTGCACAGGCGATTGGCCACCAGTACAGCTTCCAGATCCACAATTCCGCACTCGGCCCCGAGGCTCATCACGGTCTCCAGTTCGGGACCTGAGTCGTGGACCTCCCCCCACCGCTTGGAGTAACTGTCCACGTGGCGGTGGCAGGCGGTGGAGCAGCCGTAGCAGGAGTGGCGGCCGGTGAGATACCCCTCGTCCAATAGGTATTGACCGCTGAGCCACTCGCCGTGCTCGATAGTAACCTGGCTGAAGTTGTAGGCCGGCAACATTCCCATCTCGTTCAGACCAGGGACGGATCCAGCCGTGCCCCAGTTGTACAGACTCTCGGAGCCGGCGTCCGCAGCCAGAGCCGCTCGGATCTGTCGGGTCAGCGCCCCATACCTGGGCCCGTCGGCGACCTTGAGGCCGCCGGTCCCACGGCAAGCGATGGCCTTCAACTTCTTGCTGCCGAAAACGGCACCGATGCCTCCACGGGAAGCCGAGTTGTACCGAGAAACCATGAAGCAGGAGAACTTGACGAGATTCTCACCAGCTGGACCAATGGCTCCGGTCTGGATCTCGGGGTCGCTCAACTCCTCCTTGATCAGGTCGTCGGTCTCCCGGGTGCCCTTCCCCCAGAGATGACCGGCGTCCCGCAACTCCACCTTTTCGTCATCGACCCAGAGATAGACCGGCTTCGGGGATTGGCCATGGATCATCACGTAGTCGTAGCCGGCAAACTTGAGCATGGCACCCAGATGGCCCCCGACGCTCACCTTGAGATAGAGTCCCGTGGTCGGGCTCTTGGTTGTGATGGAGGATCGGCCCGAGGACGGGGCGCTGGTGCCGGTAAGGGTACCGGTGCTGAAGATCAAGATGTTCTCCGGTCCCAGGGGATCGATGCCCGCCGGTACCCGCTCGTACAGCCACTTGGCCGCGAGCCCCCGTCCTCCCAGGTACTTCACCAGGTCGGCCTGAGGAACATCTTCTATCCACGTCTTGCCCTCGAGAAGATCGACGTGAAGGATTCGCTGCTTACCG
>JAJYNT010000195.1 GCA_021786215.1 Chloroflexota bacterium
GGAAAACTTCATGTCCGGATTGATGAGGGGAGACTGGAAACGGGGCTCGGTCTCGGGACCGCGGCGCCTGCAGCTACCGCGTGGACAGCGCCGGACCAAAGAGCCAGCGCGCCAGTCTCCTACTCTACCTCAGAGCTTGTACACTTGCCTTGACTGTGCAGGCTGACAGCGCTAGCATAGGAACGTAAGGATCGTTGGTTGCTGCACTGAGGCGATGAAGCTCGCCCGGGGATTAGTTCCCCGAAGGGTCGAGTAGCCGACTGATAGCTTCTACTGGAACACTAGTGTCCCAGCGGAAGCTATTTCTGTTAGTTGGAGGTTACGACGTGGGAGTATCGGAGACGACGCAGATGTCGAACATTACGAGCGTGGTTGCCCGCGAGATCCTGGATTCCCGGGGCAACCCAACGGTAGAGGTTGAGGTCATCCTGGAAGATGGCACGATCGGCCGGGCAGCGGTGCCTTCAGGCGCATCTACCGGCGCTCACGAGGTCCTGGAGCTGCGCGACCAGGACCCCTGTCAGTTTGGCGGCGCCGGCGTTCTGAGGGCGGTGGCGAACGTTACCGAGATTATCTCAGACGAACTCACCTGTATGTCGGTCCTCGATCAGGCCGACATCGACAAGACGATGATCGAGCTGGACGGAACGCCCAACAAGAGTAAGCTAGGAGCCAACGCCATCCTGGGCGTGTCGCTCGCCTGTGCCCACGCGGCGGCCGACTATCTGGGGATCCCGCTCTACCGCTACCTCGGCGGGACGAGCGCCAGGACACTGCCGATCCCCATGTTGAACATCCTGAACGGGGGAAAGCACGCGGCCAACTCCACCGACCTGCAGGAGTTCATGATCGTCCCGGTGGGGGCCGATAGCTTCGCCAACGCCCTCCGATGGAGCGCGGAGATTTACCACGCCCTAAAGAACGTACTGAAGGGGAAAGGGCTGAATACCAACGTCGGGGACGAGGGCGGCTTTGCCCCGAGCCTCAGCTCGAACCGAGAGGCGGTGGACCTGATCCTGGAGGCGATCAACGCCGCCGGCTACAAGGCCGGAGAGCAGGTGTACGTGGCGCTGGACCCGGCGGCCTCGGAGCTGTACGAAAA
Source organism: Chloroflexota bacterium (assembly GCA_021786215.1). The sequence goes on from JAJYNT010000195.1 coordinate 1,103, forward strand.
CGGCAAGTACGAGCTGAAGAGGGAAGGTCGCTCACTCACCTCCGAGCAGATGGTGGAGTTCTATGCCGACCTGGTGCGCCAGTACCCCATCATCTCCCTCGAGGACGGTCTGGCCGAGGACGACTGGGAGGGGTGGGCGATGCTCAACCAGAAGCTAGGGGATCGGATCCAGATCATGGGCGACGACATCTTCGTCACAAACCCTACCCGCCTGAAGCGAGGCATTCAGGAGAGAACCGCCAATTCCATTCTGATCAAGCTGAACCAGATCGGCACCGTTACTGAGACGCTGGCGGTCATCCAGATGGCCCAGAGGGCCGGCTTCACCACCGTCGTGTCGCATCGCTCGGGGGAGACGGAGGACACCACCATCGCGGATCTGGCGGTGGCCGCCAACACCGGACAGATGAAGACCGGGGCCCCGGCCCGAGGAGAGCGGGTCGCCAAGTACAACCGGCTGCTGCGCATCGAGGAGGAGCTGGGGGACGCTGCTGTCTACCTGGGGCGGGACGCGTTCTACAGCATTCGGCGTCCGTAAGACGCGCCGAGGATCGAGGAGGTGCAGATGGCCAGGGTGATCCTAGTGCGCCATGGGCAGACCGAGTGGAACCGGGAGGAGCGGTTCCGCGGGCAGATCGACGTGCCCCTGAATGACACGGGGCACTGGCAGGCCGAGCAGGCGGCCAGGGCCATCAAACGCAAGTATTCGGTTTCTGCCATCTACAGCAGCCCTCTCTCTCGGGCATTAAGAACGGCCGAAGCGATCGGACACGCCGTGGGAGTACCGGCACAACCACTCTCCGGAGTGACCGAGTTCAACTACGGAGGGTGGGAGGGAAAGACCCCGGCAGAGGTGGCAGTCACCTATCCCGACCTCTACCGGCTATGGCTGACCCAGCCACATATGGCCCAGATCCCGGGCGGCGAGGGCGTCACCCGATTCCGACAGAGGGTAGCGGCGGCGGTCGAAGGGATCCTCGCCGACCAGCCGGCGGGGGACGTGGTGCTGGTCGCCCACCGGATGGTCGGTAGGGCGCTCGCCTGCCACCTGCTCGGTCTGAGCGATGTGTGCGTTCCACGGCTCGAGCTGAACACGGGCTCCATCAGCGTCTTCGAGAAGACGGATGAGGGTTGGGTGACGATGCTGCTGAACGAGACCTGCCACCTGGAGGCTGACCCGGTCACTTCAGCACCCTGAGTCTCTCTTGGTAAACGGCCCGGACTCGAAGGGGGTGGTGGCACCGACCGGCAAGCTGGCTAGAGATGGACTCGATTCTGATGTATTGCTTGGATGAAGTTGGTCTGAACGTGCAGGGGATGCTTGGGCCGGACAACGGCTTGGAGCCGGAAAGACCGACGCTCCGAGTCGTAGATGTACTCGTTGTACGGTCCCGAGGGCAGTTCTACCTGGATCTCGAAGGTTCGGCTGTGGTCGTCAGAGCCCATGGATGCTGCCCGGTCCACCGCTCCCTCCGGACTCTCTCCGGTCCCTGCCCCCAAGTTCGCCAACGCTCTCGAAAACGAGTCCGTCAATCTCTTGCTCCCGGGCTTTCTGCTCCTGTCCATAATCAACAAGAAAGGCCTCCACCGCCGGAAACCGCTGGTTCCAGCAGTAGAGGCCATCAGCCAGGCAACTGACGGTTCGAGCATCCCCAGGAGGCAACCTGGGATGCGCCGCGAGCCTCATCGCGGCAAGCAACCAATGCTGCCGGGACAAATGTTAAGCGATGCGAGGTGGTCGAGTCAAGGAAACCTTCACCGACACCATCTATTGATGCATCACGGGGCTCGAGTCGCTTGCCGCAGGCCCTCTGTCCGACACCTCCCACAACACCTTTTCTGATGCAACCATACCCCATTCACCGACAAACATTATGATGCACATCGATGGCTTGACTGTTCAGGCTGACAGCGCTAGGATAAGAGTGTAAATATGGTTAGTTGCTGAACTGTGGCGATGAAGCTCGCCCGGGGAATCACCCCGAAGGGTCGAAGAGTCGACTGATAGCTTCTGTCTGGATAGAAGTGTCCAGACGGAGGCTTTTTTGTTGGTCATGGCTCGCCTGGCAAGGCTGGTGATCGCGCGAGCAAGGTATGTAGGCAAATCGACCAGGCCTTGACGACCGACAGCAGTGGAGACACCATTGGCCGAAGAGCGTGAGGACTACGTCTCGAAGCTGATCGCGGCTCTGGGCCACGAGGAGCCAGAAACGTCGGTGCGGGCGGCGTGGATCCTGGGAGAACTGAGGGAGGCGCGAGCTGCCGGTCCCCTGATGCGGCTGGTGGAGCGAAGCTCGGACCCATACATCCTGGGAGCAGCAGTCGAGGCACTGGGCAGAATCGGTGACCCTCAGGCGGCCAGTATCCTGACGCAAGTCCTAGGATCGTCCTTTCTCCTGGTGCGGCAAGAGGCGGCTGAGGCCCTCGGACGGTTGGGTGGTGAGGAGGCCGAGAGAGCGCTGGCGGTGGCCCTGGCGGATCCAAATGTCTCGGTGAGAGAAGCAGCGTCTAGAGCGCTTCAGACATTGGGTCACCTTCCATGACTTTCATTGAACGTAAGCCGACCACGGCGAATCGTTGCGAGCTGCGCATCGAAAAGATGCTGGAGGACGGCGGCAAGGAACTAGTCTGCGGGGCGGGAGGTTTTACACTGAAGGTACCGTCCGAAAACGGCTCCTGGATGGCGGAGGCTTGCGCGATTTGCCCGATTCCCGACGAGTTGAGTGGCGATGGCTGGGCTTGCCTCTACTTGCGGCCGATACGCGTTCGGGAGTCTGGTGCCATCAAGAGCTACTTCTCCTGTCGGTGGTTTTATAGCCTGAACCCAACGCGCCAGCCGGAGAGTATCAAGACCTTCTGCCACGGCTGCACCTACTGGTTCCCCAGGCCACAAGTCCAGAAGATAACGGGGTACTGGGCGGAGACCGAGGCGATCAGGGAAGTGATCCTCCATCCCTCATCATTGTCGAATAGGTTTGCCGACTGGAGAACGCCGCCGTCATCGGCGTGGCGCAGGCGACGAAGCTGGTGGCGACGGGTCCTGACCCGAGCTTTCAAGTGATCAGGAGCGGACCATCTGGTCTGGGAGCGCACCCACATCTTGGGTTTGACCCGGAGGTCGATAGAGGGGGGAGAGCATGGTCTTAGAGGCA
>JAJYNT010000422.1 GCA_021786215.1 Chloroflexota bacterium
CCCCGGCAAGCGGCTCTACGAGCGGCACGGCTTCGCTTTGGTGGGCATCTACCACGAACAGGGTATGCTGGACGGGCGATGGATCGACGTGATGATCATGGAGAAGGTGCTGAGTTGAGCAGGAGCAGCCGTGCGGCTGCTCCTGCTCAACTCAGCCCGAAGCAGGGAAGAAGAGGCCGGGGCTGTAGGAGTACGGGCCGGCTTGGGGGCCTCAGATCGGCATCAGCTCCGGGTATTGTACGATGAGGTCGTCGCGGCCGAGCGATTCGGTAGAGCTGTCCGGTTGCCAGATCACCTCGACTCCCTCCAATAACGATCCAGCAGGCGACGCTATCTCGGTGATTTGCTCGCGGAGATCCTCGCTGCTTTGCACCTTCCGCAACTGCAAATGGGCGCTGCTCGCGACGATCAGAACTACCACGATGTAATCACCCGGCGGTAGCGAATCCGCCGGTACCGGAGGATGCGCCGTGTCGGTCTGCTGAATTCCGTTGACGTTCGTGATGGTCTCGAAGGTTAGCTTCGAGCGTGCTTCCACGGTCATGGCGTTGAAAGCAGCTTCGGCCTGATCGTAGCGCACTCGCTTGAAATCGTAGCTCGCCGCGTGCCAGAACTCCTGATGGCGCATCAGCAGGAGCGCCGACTGCTGCAAGAGCTGCGAGAGTCCGTAGCCGGTCGACGTGTCGGTCGTTTCGACCAGACGGTGAAGGGCCTCGGGTACATCCTTCGCGGTCGCCAGCATCGCCACTTCGAGTCGAATTAGATTGCAGTCGGAGGGTCGTGCTGCCACCCTCGGCCCCCCTGCCGATGACGAGACCTGCCGGCTCAGCCACATGAACAGGACGAAAAGCAGAATCGGAACAACCCCGCCGCCGAAGCCAAAGACCGGGAAGAAGAGCGGAAAGCCGAAACCGCCGCCTCCCCCGAAGCTACCGCCGCCACCAAAGCCACCCCCGCCACCAAAGCCACCTCCGAAACTACCACCGCCTCCACCGAAGCTACTGCCGCCACCCACGCCCCCACCAAAGGCGAAGGCCGGGACGGCATAGGTCACAAAAGCGGCAACGCCGAAAAAGGCCGCGACTAGCAGCCGCCTGGTCGGTCTCATTTTTCGTCTCCTGCATGAACTCGCGTCACTTCTGACTCTCGGGAGAGGCGCTGCTGCTTCAGCTCCGCCAACTGGTCATCCACGTTCGGACCCTGGTCGAGTTGGGCGAAGCGCCCCTCCAGGCTATCCCGACTCAGCTCGTGATAAGCCGCCGCCCGAGCCTCGGCGTCGACGGTCTCGTCTTCCAGCCGGTCCATCGTCGTTCCAAGCTCCCCGGTCTCGGAGAGCTTCTGTTCGAGAGTCTCTGTCGCCTCTGCCGTACGATACCTGGCCACAAGCTGATCGCGCTGTAGCACCGCTTGCTGAACCCTGGTCTCCAACTCCTGGACGTGCCCCCGAAGCTCGTCCAGGTGTGTGGACTGCGCTTGCAAGCTATCGCGAAGTTGATCAGCTTCTCTCTGGTACCCCAACTTTCGGATTAGAGCCTCGCGAGCGAGGTTATCGTCCCCGTGGTCGACGGCCGATTCGGCCCGCCGCTGCCATTCTTGAACAGCTACCGTGCGCTGATCGTATTCTGCCTGCAATCGCTTTTGCGCCGCGATCGCTAGAGCCGTCGCCTGCCGGACTTTGATAAGATCCGCGTCCATGCCGGAGATCATTTGATCCAACGTCTTTTCTGGATCTTCGGTCCGGCTCACCATATCGTTGAGGTTCGCCCGAACGACTCCTCGAATCCGGTTAAGAAGGCTCACGTGGAACTCCCCCAATCATTGTACACTACAACGCTACTGGTAGTACTCAGGTAGTTGGATGAAGTAGGTACGAGGCTGGCAGTCAAACAACCTGTATTCGTATGTTACCGTGTATCATGCATTACCGTGTATTATAGCTGATGGGACTTTGTCATCCCAATTTGCGGCAGGAGGCAGATAGGAATGGTTCGTATGAGTGAGACACCGGTGGGGTTGATTTTGTTGGTTGGGACGTTCGCATTTGGCGTTGCCGGACTGGCGAGCGATCTGGCCAGCTTCGGGGATTCGCCTGCCTTCTTTGGTGCCGCCGTGGTGTTGGGCATCGCCGCGGTAGCCATAGCTCTCGACGAGCACTGGCGCTCGCCCGACGAGTTCGGTACTGGGAGGGAAATCTGGTTCGGACGGGGGCTGATCGCACTGGCCGTCGTGCTCGAAGCCGTCGGCTTCGCGCTCGCCGTCGTGGACAGCCCATACCGCAATCTCTGGGTCGTGCTGGCTGCGATCGTAGCGCTGGACGGCCTTTCGGTCCTGATCGATACGCACCGGCTGGCCGTCGCACGCAATAGCTCGATCGAGACGCGCAACATGACGGATGCCATCCTGGGCGTGCTGTCAGCATCCGTGGGATTCGGCTTTGGCATCGTGGGAGTCCTTTCAGGGCTGCTCAACAATCCTCATGCTGCTGCCTGGCTTTACGCGGGCGTGGTACTGGCCCTGCTAGCCAACGCCTTCATGTTTGACGAGCAAGCCCATGTCAGATCCCGAGCCAGGAAGAAGAAGCGAGCGCCATTTGGCTCGAAGGTCTAAGATTCCAATTCACTCACCAGGTTATCCTGAATGCGGTCGAGGGCAACAGTATAGCTGGGCCGGTACGGTCACCTCACAGCGGAGACACGTTGGGACGAGGCTTCGGCGGCAGCTTTTCGCTCCTCAACATCCCTGTGGGTGGCCGTCAGGTAGCCCACGAAGGCAACGATCATGATCGTCAGGACCAGTGAGACCTTCGTGTCACCAAGTCCGAGACCACCCAGATAGGGCTTCCCAAACCAATCGGCGAATGATGCGCCGAACGGCCGGGTCATCACGTAGGCGAACCAGAAAGTGCCAACCTCATTCAGGCCAAACAGCCAGTAGGCGGGACCCGGCAGGGCGAACAGCACCGCAAAGAGGATGCCCGAGGCGAGATAGCCCAGCCCCAGCGTCGCCGCCGTCATGTCGCCCGCGGCGGTGCCGAGCGCGAACGCAGCCATCACAGCCGCCCAGTAGAACAGCTCACGCCGAAGGGTATAGATGCTATGAATGGACAGTGTCTTCTCGGTTGCACGCCAGGCAACGAAGATGATGACAACCGCCACCGCGAAGAACGCGGTCGACACCAGATACGGAACGCCCAACACGATGTGTACCACGTCCGCGGCCATCGTGCCGAATATGGCGACCATGGTGACGGCCAGCCAGTAAATCCACGGCACGTATCGACGCACCAAGAGCTGCAGTATCAGCGCGGCAACCAGGCCGGCGCCACCGAGGACCACCGCGATGTACGGGTTGATGTGGTAGACCAGATAGTCAGAGGTCGACTCTCCCATGGCGGTGGTCAGCAGTTTGATGATCCAGAAGTAGACGGTTACTTCCGGAACCTTTCTAATCGTTCGCCTCGAAAGCGATAGCGCTCCATCTTTGACAGTTACTCTCTGCATATCTACTCACACGTTTCTTCAGTCTGCGGAGGATCATTCGTGGGTTCGCAGGGCTGCCATTGTTCCCGAAGAACCCTTGCAAGGAGGTAGCTCAGCGCCGGAGGCTGTTGCGGTTAGCAGGAGGGATTAAGCCGAGGCGGCGGGGCGCAAGACCCCGCCCTACTGGCCGCGCGCCATCCGCTGGCGCAACATCTCGTACACCACCACCGAGCCCGCCACCGCCGCGTTCAGCGAGTTCACCCGCCCCCGCATCGGCAGCCGGATCAGAAAGTCGCACTGCCCCTTCAGCAGCGGTCCGATCCCACGGTCCTCGCCACCCAGCACCAGCGCCGTGGGGCCAGTCATATCCAGTTCCCAGCTATAGCGGTCGCCATCCATGTCGATGCCGGCGACCCAGAAGCCTATCCCCTTCAGATCCTCGACCGCCCGCACCAGGTTCGGCACCCGAGCCACGGACATGTGCTCCACCGCCCCGGCCGAGGCGCGCACCACCCCCGGGGTCACCTGCACCGAGCGCTTCTTCGGCAGCACAAGGGCGTCCAGCCCCGCCGTCTCAGCCGTCCGCAGCAGCGTCCCCAGGTTCTGAGGGTCCTGCAGGGTGTCCAGCAGCAGAACCGCCGGCGGGCTCTCCGCCCCCTTCAGTCGATCGAGCAGATTCCCCCACCCGGTGTACTCGAACTCCGACACCACCGCGACCAACCCCTGGTGCTCGGCCGCCACGGAGTCCAGCCGCCCGCGACTCACCAGATCG
>JAJYNT010000106.1 GCA_021786215.1 Chloroflexota bacterium
CAAGTACTTGCTCCCGCACCTGCCTGGATTTGGATCGAAAGGAGGATTGCTGGTTGCAGAACCACTTGAGTACCTGCTCCGGGGTTTCTCGTTTGAGCCGTCCGGTTTTGACCCTTCCTCGTTCTACATGTCGGTATTCGTCCAGCCACCCTATGTTCCCAGCACGTACGTCTGTTTTCACTACGGCAACCGACTAGGCTTCTCCTGGAGTAGACCTCAAGCCAGCGAGGAATGGTACGTAATGGGCAAGCTACTGGCTTGCATGGAGTCTGAAGGGCTGCCATTCCTGCGTAGATTCAGGAATCCCGCCGACTTCGCTGACAAAGCGGCTCAGATCACGGGCAGTCTTGATGATCCCTATCTGGTAGAGACAGTAGCCTCTTCCCTGGTCCTTGTCGGCAGGTATCAGGATGCCCTGGAGGAGATCGATCGGCTTCATCGCATCACCATGCGGATGAACCCGAAGCTCTCCTGGCCACGCGAGATCGACCGCCGTGCCCAGCAGGTTCGCGAGTCCATGAGCCGAGATCCGCAGGAAGCGGTCGCTCTGCTGAACGCGTGGAGAGACCAAACGGTGCACAACCTCCGGCTGGAGAAGACACGGAAGCCATAAAGGAATATGGAAGTGAGGCAGCACGCCGCGAACGGCGCTTACTACGAGCTATCCAGGCCCGATACCGTCAGAAGACTGGCTGAGTGGGACGACAGTGTGAGGCTTGAAAGCGTTCGGTACCCCGTTGACCCAGGTCATGCTCGGGTCGGCAAGAGGCTCACCGATCTCTCGGTTCTGCTCACATCTCGAAGGATACCGGACTTCGTCTGGACCTGGTACAGTGATTGCCTCATCCAGGATCACGTACTGCGCTTCTTTCGCGGGCAGGGCTTCACAGGTTTCGACGTGAAGCCCTGCTCGGGCTCGCATGAAGATCGGGCAAGACGGCCCGACCTTTGCGATGACAACCCGGGCCTACGAGCTGGGGAGGCCGCGCAACTGGAGATCCCGACCCTATGGGAGTTGGTCGTCACAGGGTGGGCTGGCGTGGCACCACCAGAATCTGGTGTGAGACTGGCGAAGTTTTGCCCCGCCTGCAGCCATAGAGTGTACTCGCGCTTCACCAGCCCGACCAAGCTGATCGACGAATCCCAGTGGGATGGGAGCGACTTCTTCATGGTCTGGCCCCTTCCACGCTACACATTCATCACTGACCGAGTGGCAAAGGCTATCCGAGGGAACAAGCTTCGGGGAGCCCTGCTCAAGCCCTTGAGCAAATTGGAGTGCAAGGTTTCCTCGCTCAGCCCGGGCCGGCTGTCACACTGGATGCCCGAGGATCGAGCCCGACAGTTGGGAGAGCCGTTCGGCATCTACTGATGCTCCGGACCGTCGATGCCAACGCAGCGGACAGTGCGATCCTTAACAACAGAATAGGATAACTTGCCCGACGGCGTCCGCCAGAGCAAGACGGTGGGCGATGCCATCGCCACCTACCAGTACGACGCCTTCGGGGTGGTCCGGAACCACTCGGGTCCCGCCTCCACCGAGTTCGGCTTCGCCGGCCAGCAGGAGGACCCCACCCTCGGCTACCAGTACCTGCGCGCTCGCTACTACGATCCCACCATCGGCCGCTTCATCAGCAGGGACCCGGTCGGCGGTTCCGAACAACTGCCACAAACACTGAATAGGTACTCGTATGCAACCAATAACCCGGCACTCCTGACCGATTCCACTGGGCTCAGCCCATATCCCCTCGTCATCGTGAGACCGAAACAGGCCTGCGGCGACTCCGGCGAGGGTTTGGGTAACGAACCGAGCTCCGCAGACATGCTGCTCATGAGTGCCGTAAGCTCCAACACGCCTGCTTCCGTTGGAGCCGCCGGGCTACTGACCGCCTTTAGATCGCTGTCCGCACTCAAGAGCGCCTGGGGATCAGGTGGGCCAGGTCAAGTGTGGCACCATATCGTCGAGAGAAGGCTTGCCGAAACTGGTAGGTTCCCGGCAGAGCTGATTCACAGCGCAAAGAACGTTGTGGCAGTCAGCCAAGAAGCGAACCAGGCCATTGCCAACTACTACCGCAGGATCCGTGACTATACGGGCGGCCAGACGGTTCGAAAATGGCTGGAGTCCCAGCCCTTTGATGATCAACTGGAGTTTGGGCACGATATACTCGGCCGTGTATTGAACGGTTTACCCTTGCCATAAGATCGGGAGCGGTGCATTGTCTAGGACTGCGAGAGATATCCCCGCCTTGCTCGCCGGATACCGCGAAGCGGCAAAAAGAACATCGGACCCCAGCCCGCGAACAGCGAACAAATGGGCCAGTCGGCTACACGCCTGCTACCAACTCCTTAGAGAGATGGAAGAAGGCCGAAACGCGATAACTGAGCTAATCGGAGACGACGACCCCCACGTACGAGTCTGGGCCGCGGCCCATAGTCTGGCGTGGTCGACCGAAAACGCACGAGCGGCGCTTGAGGAGCTACGAGAGAGTGACGGGCCTTGCTCCCTCGACGCTAAGTGGACACTACGAGAGTTCGATAGGGGGAAGCTCTCGTTCGACTACTGACCTTTCCATGGATGTAGGGTCCTGAGTCCATTCAGATCATGGAACCGGATTTCGAGTTCGTCCGCTGCCATCGACTGGAACAGCTTCAGAGGCGGCACCAACGGCTATGGTTGCCTCAGGCGCAGAACAAATGCATCGAAGAGGGTACTGTCCAGGCACTCTCCGCTAAGTGGGCGAAGCCCTGGGCCGCTCGACCGTTAATTGAGGAGTTCCGGAAAGCACAAGATCCAAAGGGCACCGGCCTGAAACGGGCCATAGGCAACGCATTGTCGGTGGTCGCGGACGACAGCGTAATCGAGCAGGTGGCCGAACTCGCGCTGGACAAGCGGCACGGCAGGGCACGAGAGATGTTGGCACTGGCGTTGGGGAACATGCGGACCCCTCAGGCCGTAGACGTACTGATCGAACTGTTGGACGACGAGGAAGTGGCCGGCCACGCCGTCATGGGCCTCGGTAGGCTGAAAGCGAAAAGGGCCAGGCCTCACATTGAGCGATTCCTCAGTCATCCTAAGGCCTGGATAAGGCGGGAAGCCAAGCGTGCCCTGGCCAAGATCGACAAGGCAGAGCAGGCCAGAAACCCGGGGAAGTCATCCAATTAGCAGCTTTCGCCTGCTTCGCTCGGAAAAGCTGGCTGGAAAATCAACGAAATGGTCAACCACAGAGACACCGAGAGCACGGGGTCTTTTCCTGGTCTTGGAGATGCTGAGCACAGGAGGGCGTGAAGTGCTCTACCAAAAAGAGCTAACTGACCAGATATTGGGTGCTGCGATCGAAGTGCACCGTGAGTTAGGTCCGGGGCTGCTCGAGTCAGCCTATCAGGCTTGTTTGGCTCGCGAATTCTCCCTCCGCGGTCTCCAGTTCGAACAGGAGAGACCCCTGCCCATCCAGTACAAAGGCGTACGGATGGACTCTGGCTACCGACTCGACTTCCTCGTGGCCGCCAAGGTAGTCGTGGAACTCAAGGCAGTGGATGACATCCTCCCAGTGCACGAGGCCCAGCTGCTGACCTATCTCAAGCTGACCGGCTGTCGCGTTGGCCTGCTCATCAACTTCAACGCCCCCACCCTGAAGGAGGGCATCAGACGCAGGGTCCTGTGAATCGAAAGGCTTCGCCTGCTGAAGGCGAAGCCCGGTATCCCTTAATCGGTAATACTCCGTGCACTCCGTGCCTCCGTGGTTAACGGGCACCCGGGCTCAGCAGCCCAACGCCCTCGCCATACGGTGGCCGGCCTCCTCCAGCTTCTCCCGAGCCGTGGCGTAGGAGATCCTCACGAAGCCCTCTCCCTGCGCCCCGAAGGTGCCGCCGGGCACGCAGCCCACCTTCGCCGTCTTCAGCAGGAACTCGCACAGCTCCGCCGAGGACATGCCCGTGCCACGGATGTCGGGGAAGGCGTAGAAGGCCCCCTCCGGCTTGTGGCAGTGGAAGCCGGGGACCTGGTTCAGCAGGCCGGCGATCAGATCGCGCCTCTCCTGGTATTCCCGCACCATCTCCGCGATGAAGCTCTGCTCCGCCTCCAGCGCCACGAGGGCACCGGCCTGGAGCATGGTGGGCGCGCAGGCCACGACGATCTGGTGGATCTTCATCATTCCCTGGATCAGGGCGGGGTGGCCGACGGCGTAGCCCAGCCGCCAGCCAGTCATGGCGTAGGCCTTGGAGAAGGAGTTGACGGTGATGGTGCGCTTCTTC
>JAJYNT010000231.1 GCA_021786215.1 Chloroflexota bacterium
ATGTGAGGGAGGTCGGAGACGGTCTTCGTTTGTTGGCCTATCTTCAGCGAGACATGCCTCACCTGCTAGTGGTGGACCTGCAGCTTCCGGCGATGGATGGTATGGAGTTGTGTCGCCGCATCAAGCAGCTGGGGGACGTGCCCATCGTGGTGCTGACGGCCCTGGAGGACGAGGAGGTCAAGCTGAAGGCTCTCGACCTGTACGCGGAAGACTACATTCAGAAACCGGCGAAGTACCCGGAGGTGGTGGCCCGCATCCGCCGAGTGCTCCGCCGCACCTGGCTCAGCTGTCTCCCCTCGGGCCCCACCTTCTATGTGGACGAAGGGCTGAGTCTGGACTTCTACCGCCGTGAGGCGAGAACCCCGGATGGAGTATCGAGACTGACCCCGATGGAGTCCCGCCTACTACAGCTGCTGGTGAGAAACTCCGGGCAGGTGCTACCAAGCGAGCTGATCCTCGAGAGGCTCTGGGGTGATCCTCATAGCTCGCCCGCGTGCCTGTGGGAGTACGTGCGGCGGGTCCGACATAAGATCGGCGACGATGCCGCCAGGCCTCGCTATCTGCTGAACGAGCCCGGTCTGGGATATCGATTCTCCATGGTCCTACCTGTTGCCGTCGGTCAGTAGAAGCACCGACCTAACCCCCCGGCCCCCTTCCCCAAGGGGGAAGGGGGTGATGCTCCTCTTCCCGCGTCGGGGAGGGGTTTAGGGGAGAAGTCCCTTGTACAAGAACGTTATGGTTGCCCTCGATAACTCTGAGTGCTCCGGACATGCCGTCGACCTCTCTATTCAGATCGCAAGTGTCACGGGTGCGACGCTGACCGGGAACCACGTTTACGCTGCTCGTCTCCACGACGTGCGCTTTCGACAGTTGGAGCCGGGCCTTCCGGATCGCTTCCAGAAAGAGGATGCCCTCAACCGTTTGCGGGGCGTTCACGACGATCTCATCGGCCGTGGGCTGGAGATCATCTCCGACTCCTATCTGGACGTCTTCGAGGCTCGATGCAGGGAAGCGGGCGTCGAGGCGGATCGAAAGGCCCCGGAAGGTAGGAACTACGTTCAGCTGGTCAAGGATGTCCAGGAGAGCGCTTACGACCTCGTGGCCATCGGCGCCCATGGTATGGGGCGAGTGGACCGTTCGGTGCTGGGGAGCGTTTGCGAGCGGGTGGCCCGCATGGTGGAGTGCGACCTGCTGGTGGTGCGGACCGGACAACCGCTGGGCACTGCCCCCATCCTGGTGGCCATAGATGGCAGCGCTCACTCCTTCGCCGCCCTGGACGTGGCCCTGTGGCTCAGCCGCAGCTTCGGATCGACGGTTATGGCAGTGGCGGCCTACGATCCCTTCTTCCATGGGGCCGCCTTCCGGAGCCTGGCGGGGGTTCTGTCCGGCGAGGCCGTCAAACTCTTCCGGTTCCGCGAGCAGGAGACGTTGCACGACGAGATCATCGACGATGGCCTCACGGCCGTGTACCGTTCCCACCTCCTTCGAGCCCAGGAGTTGACGACTGCGGAGGGGATGGCCATGGAGACTCGAGTGCTGGAGGGGAAGCCTTTCGACGTCATCACCTCTCTCGTGGAGCAGTTGCGGCCCTCTCTCCTGCTGGTGGGCCGAATCGGGGTCCACCACGCACCGGGTGTGACCCTGGGGAGCACGGCGGAGAACCTACTTCGGTTGGCTCGATGCAACGTGCTTGTGGTGAATCGAGGGGTGGACCAAGAGGCTGCCGAAGCGTCCACCATCGAGGGGGCAGTCCAGTCACCCGAGCAGCCCGTTGGCGGCTCTGAGATCGAAGTTCGTTGGAGTCGGGAGGCGGAACAGCGATTGGGCCGCATCCCGATATTCGTGCGAAAGATGGCCAAGCGGCGAATCGAGGGTTTTGCCAGGGAGAACGGCTATCGTGAGATCACGCCGGAGGTGTATGATCAGGCCCGCCAACGATTTGGGATGTAGGGGGTCTCCGGCATGACTGTGGCACCCGAGGAAGTCAGCGGGCTACATCGAGAAAGTATTGTTATCGATACCCACTGTGACGCTCTGGGGAGTGTGGTGAAAGGTGAGAGGCGACTGGGGGAGCGATCTGCCCGGGGGCAGTTCGACCTGCCCAGAGCAGTGGAGGGCGGGATCACTGCCGAACTGCTGGCGATCTTCCTTCACGATCCGGGGCCCGGCAGCTGCATGCGCCAGACGATCCGGTATCTGGATGCCTTCCACCGGGAGGTGGAAGCTTTCCCCGACATGGCTATAGCTGCTACCCGGGCCGATGACATCCTGCGGGCTAAGGATGAGGGCAAGGTGGCCCTGATCCTCAGCATGGAGGGTGCCGAAGCATTGGAGGGTGACCTGAACTTTCTTCGGATCTGCCACCGACTGGGACTTCGTTCCCTTGGACTCACATGGAACCGGCGGAACGAGGCCGCCGACGGGGTGGGCGAGCTCCGGACCGGCGGCGGCCTCTCGGAGTTCGGCGTACAGCTAGTCAAGGAGTGTAACCGGCTGGGGATACTGATCGACATGGCCCACCTGTCGCCGGCCGGCGTCGAGGACGTGCTGGAGCTGTCGGAATCGCCTGTGGTGGTGACCCACGGCAACTGCTACGAACTCTGGCCCGGCAACCGCCAGGTCCCGTGGCCCCGTCACCGGAGTCTGACCGATGCGCAACTGGAGGCGATCGGTGCCAAGGGCGGTGTCGTGGGGGTCACGGCGGTCCCCGCGTTCCTCGGTGATGACGAGAAGCGGGCCCCCTTGAGTACCATGCTGGACCATGTGGACCACATGGTGAAGGTGATGGGCGAGGACGCCGTCGGGATCGGCACCGACTTCGACGGTGTGCGTGATGCCCGAGTGGAAGGGCTGGAGGATGCCTCCACGATACCCCACCTGACGATGGGGCTGGCCGAGCGAGGATACAGCCGCGAGACGATACGAAAGATCCTCGGGGGCAACTTTCTGCGGGTGTTCCGCCAGGTCATCGGTTAGATTGGATAGAGTTGAGGATCGCTTCGCTGATGGCCGGACCACGTCGCAGCAGCCACCCGCTGCCGGCGGTGCGAGTGCCCAGGATGGCCCATGCCACGCCGCTCGTGGGGTCGGCCCAGACAAGACATCCAGATGCCCCCGAGTGGCCGAAAGATTCGGGGCTCACCAGCGGTGGGGCAGGTGCCCAGTGAGGTGCCTTGCGGCCGCGCAACTCCGGCCCCAGTCCCCAGGGGCTCGGATCCCATAGCAGCGGTTTCGCGAAACCCCCTGCAAGACCGTCCGTCTGGCTTCTGAGTGCTTCGGCCACGGTATCCAGCCGCAGAAAGCCGGCCGGAGTCTCCAGAAAGCAGCGAACCAGAGCCAGCGCTCCCTCCGGAGTTGTCAGCAACCCGGCCCAGGGCATGGCCAGCGAGTTCCAGAAGCTGGAGTTGAACTGTTCCAGGGCGGTCCCGGTGTGCGGACCTCGGACCCCGGCCAGCATCACTTGGGGGCGTGGTGGTTGCACACCCAGGTAGCCCTCAATCCCCAGTGGCTCCAGCACCAAACGGCCGAGGGCGACGGGGAACTCCATCCCCGTCTTTCGCTCTACCACCACCGCCAGCAGGCCGTAACCGGTGTTACTGTACTGGACGCGAACGAATGGTGGCCTTTCCAGCGGCGTCTGGAGGCAGGCTTCGGCCAGGGTGGGCCAGCTCAGACCGGGGGTGTAGGCCGCTCTCTCCTGTGAGACGTCCATCGGAAGCCCGGCCGTGTGGCTGAGCAGACGCCTCAGGGTGACGCCCGGGTGTGCCGCAGCGGCTGCCTCTGGGATGTGCAGTGACAGGGGGTCGTTCAGGGCCACGACCCCAGCGTCGACGAGCCGGAGTAGGGCCAGCGCCGTGGCCAGCTTGGTGATCGAGGCCACTGGGAAGAGACTGTCCCGGTTGAGCGGTCGACCAGCCGCGTCGGTTCCGTAGAGCAGCACTTCCGGGGACTGCTCGCGACGTGCGACTGCTATGGCGACGCCCTTTACTCGGGACGGTGGAAGTGTAGCTTCAAGAACTGGGTGCAAAGTCAAAGAGAGCGATGTTGGCAAGTAACTGCACCTTGTGCTGTCTGGATACCTGTGATGCTCTTCTGTCCACGAATTGGGGTGGCGAGGGAAATCCCTGCCACCCCGGACTTGCTTGGTTTTAGCTTTGCCGGCCGCTCGATGGTGTGGCCGCGATGGCACTACTGTAGACGCCGCTTGAATAGAAGCCCTGTCGTGTGATGCGAAGCGGATACAAGCT
>JAJYNT010000500.1 GCA_021786215.1 Chloroflexota bacterium
GAAAGTGCCGCCGGACGACTACTTCGTCCTGGGCGACAACCGGCCCAACAGCAGCGACTCCCATATCTGGGGGTACGTGCCGGAGGGCAACCTGATAGGGAAAGCCTGGATCTCCTACTGGCCGCCTAGCGAGTGGGGGATAGTCTCCCACACGGGACTCGCGAAGAGTCAGTGACCCCACTCGACCTTTCCCCATGAGAAAGGGCGGACCCGAGTCCGCCCTTTGCTGGTTCCGATGTGATGAGGGGGCGGTTCCGAGAGCCGCCCCCGAGAGGAGCCTATCCCTCCAGGATCATATCCGACAGGCTGGTTCCAGGAGCTACCATCGGGAAGACGTTCTCCTCCGGCTCCACGGCGAACTCCACAAGGAACGGACCCGGGTAATCCATTGCCCTCTGGACCGCGGCCTTCACCTCTGCCGGGTCGGTGACTCGGCATGCCGCGACCCCGTGGGCCTGAGCGAGACTCACAAAATCGGGCCCCGGTATCGGGCTGTGTGAGTAGTTGCTATCGAAGAAGAACTGCTGCCACTGCCTCACCATGCCGAGGAAACCGTTATTCAGGACGGCAATCTTGACCCCGATACCGTGCTGAGCCAGCGTGGAGAGCTCGGGGGCTGACATCTGGAAGCCGCCGTCGCCTACCACCGCCCACACCGTCTCGTGCGGTTTTCCGACCTTTGCGCCTATCGCTGCCGGAACACCGTACCCCATCGATCCAAGCCCGCCAGAGCACAGGAAGCTGCCGGGTTTGTCGAAACCAAAGTGTTGAGCCACCCACATCAGATGCTGCCCCACGTCGCTGGCAACCAGGGCGTCTCCCTGTGTCACCTCTCGAATCCCCCTGATCACCTCGGCGACCAGTGGACGCTCCCTGCCGGCCGGCTCGCTGCTCACCGGGCTCTCGGCCCTCCATTGTCGAAGCTGCCGCAGCCACTCGGGCCGCTGCCTCGGGCTAACCTGCGCGAGCAGCATCGCCAGGACCTGCTTGGCGTCGCCCACGATCGGCGCATCCACCCTCACGTTCCGGCCCAGTTCGTTCAGGTCGATATCCACATGAACGATCTTAGCCTTGGGGGCGAAGCTGGATGGTTTGCAGGCCACTCGATCGTCGAACCTCATCCCGACCGCCACCACCAGATCTGCCTCCTCGACCGCCCGATTGGCCCAGAAATGGCCATGCATCCCAATCATCCCGAAGGAGAGGGGGTGCGATTCGGGCAGGGCGCTGATACCTAGCAGGGTGGTGAGGACCGGGGTATCGGTCTTCTCGGCGAGCTCTCTTAACTCCCGATAACCAGCTGCCTGAACAACCCCGTGACCCACCAGCAGGACTGGACGCTCTGCCTCGGACAGCAGTTGGGCGGCCTTGACCACCTCGTGGCTATCGGGCTCCGGCGGTTCGGGGAGCTGATGCACAAGCCCGTTTGCCGGCCGACGATATACGGTGCGACCGTTCTGCACATCCTTGGGAAGGTCCACCACTACTGGGCCTGGCCGACCGTCCCGGGCAACGTGGAACGCTTCCCTCAGTACCGCTGCCAACTCATCCACATGCCGAACGAAGTAGCTCCGCTTGGTGATGGGCTTGGTGATGCCAACCGTGTCGACCTCTTGGAATGCCATCTTGCCCACGGAACTGGTGGCAACCTGGGCGGTGATGGCAACCATTGGAACCGAGTCCATGAAGGCGTTGGCGATTCCCGTCACCAGGTTGGTTGCCCCCGGCCCCGAGGTCGCGAAGCACACCCCCACTCGTCCTGTTGCCCTGGCGTATCCGTCTGCCGCCATCGCGGCGTTCTCCTCGTGGCGCACCAGGATGTGGCGCAGGGCAGGGTAGGAGGGCAGAACGTGATAGAGAGGGAGCATAGCCCCGCCAGGGTAGCCGAAGACGGTATCCACACCCTCCGCTAGCAGGCTCTCGCAGACGATCGCCGCGCCGGAAAGCTCGGTTCCCTCGGTTGAGCTCGCAGGGGTCCGATTGGAAAGCTCGGTGGTTTCAACAGCCATTGTGGCACTCTCCCCAAGAATTCGTTCACCACCTGCCCCAAAGCTCTTGGGTAACGGGTCCTGTCGTCGCTCACCCGGTGGCTCAGACAAACAAAAAACCCCGTCCCAGCTAGGGACGGGATTTCGTAGATCCCGCGGTACCACCCTAATTAGCGAACCGCTCACTCGTCGGGGTACGTGCTCATACCCCCGTCTAATCTAACGGCGGACGGGGCCGGCCAAGCCTACTCGGTGAGGGTGCACCTCAACCTTTCGGTTGGCAGCTCAGGAATGATTTTCAGCGGAACCTTCACATCCGGTCACACCAACCCCGGACTCTCTGAGTGGAGGGTACCCGCCTACTCGTTTCCGTCAAAGCCTTTGGGCAAGTGGTATTTGATTGCACCGCATGATAGTGACATTTGGCACGCTTGTCAAGCTTTTTGGGCGGCAAATTCCTGGGGATTCGCCCACAGCCCCTGCGAACAAAGGAAGGCACCGATTCTGCATGCCGCTCTACCCTGAAGCGGCGGAGTGGCCGAATGCCGGCATAGGGCCGTCCGCCGACGGGAACGTTAGGGTCGTCTTGACCTACTGTTACTTCGGATACTTCGGAAGGGACGCCATGGCTCTCACCGCTGCAGACATCTTGATCGAAGACATCATGGATTGGGGAGTCGACACGGTCTTCGGCCTTCCCGGCGACGGGATAAACGGGATTATGGAGGCTCTCCGGAAACGCAGGGACCAGATCCGCTTCATTCAGGTGCGCCACGAGGAAGCGGCCGCCTTCATGGCGACCGCCTATGCCAAATACACCGGTAAACTTGGCGTATGCCTCGCCACCTCCGGACCCGGAGCCATCCACCTGCTGAACGGGCTATATGACGCCAACATGGATAGCGTCCCCGTTCTGGCGATGACCGGGATGACCTACCACGATCTCATTGGAACCCATTACCAGCAGGACGTGAACACGCAGGCCCTTTTCAAGGACGTCGCCGTCTTTGACGAACGCATCATGGGACCGGCCCACGTTTCCAACATGGCTCACCTGGCCTGCCGGGCGGCTCTCAGCATGAAGGGTGTGGCCCACATAACCTTCCCCACCGATCTCCAGGAGATGGAGTTCGATGGTCTGCGCTCCAAGCGGAACATTCCCAAGCACACCTCCGCCAGTTTCCAGCCGGCCAAGCGCCAGGCCAAGCCGGAGGCGGTGCGCGCGGCCGCCGAGATCCTGAACATGGGCAAGAGGGTTGCCATACTGGTCGGTCAGGGCGCCCTGGACGCGAGCGACGAGGTGGAGGATCTGGCAGACAGATTGGGAGCGCCGGTAATAACCGCCCTTCTGGGTCTGGCGGTCCTGCCAGGCAGCAGCCCCTTTAGGACCGGTCCCCTGGGGTTGATCGGCACCCTACCCTCCGAGAAGGCCATGGAGGAGTGCGATACCCTGCTGATGGTCGGTACCTCCTTTCCATATATCGAGTTTCTACCTAAGCCGGGCCAGGCCAGGGGGGTGCAGATCGACATCAACCCCGAAAGGATCGGACTTCGCTATCCGATCGAGGTTGGGCTGGTGGGCGACTCGAAGCTGACCCTGCGGGCCCTGTTGCCTCTGATCCAGCGAAAGCTCGATCGCGGCTTCCTGGAAGCGGCACAACGGAGGCTCGCCCAATGGGAAGAGACCATGGATGACCGCGGCTACCAGGATGTGGAGCCGATCAAGCCGCAGGTCGTGGCTCGCATGATCTCCGACATCGCGGAGCCCAACGCGATCATATCCACCGACAGTGGAACAGCCGCCACCTGGATCGCTCGCCAATTGCACGTCAAGCGGGACCAGAAGTTCTCGGTGTCCGGCAACCTGGCCACAATGGCCTGTGGTTTGCCCTACGCCATCGCCGCCAAGATCGCCTATCCGGACCGGCAGTCCATAGCCTTCGTCGGCGATGGCGCCTTCACCATGCTGATGGGAGAGATGGCCACAGCGGTCAAGTACAACCTGCCCATCGTCGTGGTGATCCTGAAGAACAACGTGCTGGGTCAGATAAAGTGGGAACAGATGGTGTTCCTGGGCAACCCCGAGTACGGCGTGGAGTTGCAGCCTATCGACTTCGCCAAGTACGCGGAGGCGGCCGGCGCGGTCGGCTTCACCGTGGAGAAGCCGGACGAACTGAAAGCGCAACTGGAGCGGGCTGTGGCCGCGGGAAAGCCGGCGGTGGTTCAGGTGCTGGTAGATCCGAATGAGCCGCCCATG
>JAJYNT010000044.1 GCA_021786215.1 Chloroflexota bacterium
TAAGTTGTGTTAAGAGCCGTCGATTCTAGTTATGCGACGGCTGCGTTATTCGACCCCCATCAAGAAATACATCCAGCTCGCCGATAAATAAGAGTAGGGGGAATCGATTCAGATCAGGCTGCAGTCCGGAAAGGAGGGGTGCCTCCGATGGCATTTGCGGACCGGCAATCGCAGAACCGAGACGCGGCCGTTTCTGCCGGCAGCCAGATCACCGTGCTGATCGCCCCGGATCGCATGTCCGCGGATCTGCTGGTGACAGCCCCAATTGATGGTGGCAGGGCCGCCACTCAGGAGGAGGTGCTGGCCGCGTTGCAGGAGGCCGGTGTCACATTTGGGATCGATCCGGCCGCGGTGGACCAGGCCATCGGCAACGCCATGCTGCCTCCAGATCCTGCCAGGCCGCTGGAAAGGGTGAAAGTTGCGGTAGGGCGACAGCCGCTTACCGGCGCCGATGCCAAGATCGACTACATACCCAGCCTTACTGAGGCCATCGGCCGCCCGAAGGAACACTCGGACGGCACAGTGGACCTGTTCGACCTCAACCTGGTGCACAACGTCACCAAGGGCGAGCTTCTGGCAACGATGACGCCGCCAGCGCGAGGCGAGTCCGGAATGACTGTGACAGGGGTGGAGATCCCCGGGAGGCTCGGTCACGAGGTATGGCTGAAGGGAGGAAGCGGAACGCGGCTCAGCGAGGATAGACTGTCCCTTTACGCCGCCGTCGATGGCCATGCCACACTCATGTACGGTGAGGTTGTCGTAACCAACGTCTATCAGGTGAACAAGGATGTGGGCGTGGAGACCGGGAACATCCAGTTCATCGGCAGCGTGGTTATTCGTGGAAACGTGCTTCACGGTTTCTCCGTCAAGGCCGAGGGCGACGTGGAGGTTTACGGCAGCGTTGACGGGGGGACCGTGGAGGCTGCCGGCAACGTCACGGTCCAGTACGGGATCTCCGGCGGGAGTCACGGGGAGGTAGTGGCGGGAGGCTCGGTGAAGGCTCGTTTCATAGAGAACGCCGAGGTGCGGGCACATGGCAGCGTGTGGGCAGCCGAAGGCATCCTCCAGAGCCGGGTCCAGGTCGGAGCTTCCGTGGAAGTGCTCGGCAGGCGGGGAGCTATCATCGGAGGGCAGGTGACGGCCAGGACCGCTGTCTTGGCCCGCAACATCGGGTCAGACATGGGGGCACCCACGGAGATCACGGTGGGTATCATGCCCGAGGTTCGACAGGAGCTGGCGGAGATCCGGAAGGCGCTAACAGAGGAGGAGAATAGCTTCGCCCGGATCGACCAGACCATCGCTTTCCTCTCGGCAAAGGGGCGGCACGGCAGGCTGCCTCAGGAGCGGCAGGCGACGCTGGCCAAGCTGGTGAAGGCGCAGGAGCAGTCGTTTGACCGTCAGGAAAAGCTGCGAACGCGAAAGTACGAACTGGAGCAGATGTCGAACGAGGCGCGAGCAGCCTGGGTCCACGCCAAGGACGTCTGCTACGCGGGCGTGAGGGTGATCATCGGTACCGCACGCCATGATGTGACCGACGCGCTATCCAGGGTTCGCTTCCGCCTCAACAAGGATCTAGAGATCGAGATGGTGTCGGATTAATAGCGGGGCTTTCTGCGCCTGTGGAAAATGGCCAGGTAGACCACGATCAGGCTGGCAACAGTGACCGCGAACACCACCGTGATAAAGAGGCCGGTCAGCATGACCACAGCCGAAAGCAGACCCATAAGTGTGACCAATACTCGGATCAGGGTAACAGCGAGCCGCCGTTTGAAGTCGTTTAGCATGACATAAGTATACCACCCCCGGCTATCCTGGACTGGAGGGGGTGGCTGTAGCTATCGGTGCTTGGGAGGACCGATCCGACTGCTGCTCCGCCAATGAGGTTTCGATGCGTAGGGCGGGGTTTCATGCCCCGCCGCATGTATGCAACCACCGGCGGGCGGCTGGGGACAAGCCCCAGCCCTACATTTCAGAACCAACTTGGTCGAGTACTACCTCAGGCGCTTCTTCAGCCGGAGGAGGGGCGACTCCACCAGGTGCCAGGAGGCGAGCGCCAGCAGGAAGGTTATGAGAAGCTTGGTCAGCGGCAGCAGGCTCTGCGCGAAGAGCGAGTCACCCTGAGGGAAGTATGGTGCCAGGTAGCTGTCGGTGAGAACGTAGACCGGGAAGTGGTAGATGTAGATGGCGTAGCTGATCTTCCCGATTTGTCTGAGGAAACCCAGCCGAAGGATCGAGGAGAGCAGGCTGTTTCCCAGCACCACAAGAGCCAGCAGCGCTCCCCAGAAGATGGCAACGAGAGTCGGCATCGGCAGGTTGCTGGGACGCATGGCCCAGCCACTTACGTGCCAGTAGTTCGAGACCCCGGTGGTGTCGATCAGCCAGAACAGGACCAACCCGACCAGCAAGCAAGCCCAAAGGGCCCCGCGAGCAAGGACTTCAGCCTTCACCTCCGACCTCACCAGCAGCGCCAGCCCTGCCCCCACTGCCAGCGAGTCCAGCTGAGTTGGCAGCGAGGTGTAGATGACCGTCGGCACCACCGCTGGATTGTGGAGCGCGAAGAGGGCAACCGCCCGAGATGCTATTCCAACCGCCAACATCGCCGGTATCACCAGCTTCAGTTTCTGCCGATCCAACAGCAGGATGGTGGCGGGCCACAGCAGGTAGAACTGCTCCTCCACGGCCAGCGACCAGGACTGGTTGAACATTATCGGGAAGCTGGCTGTGAAATTTGTGAAGCCGAGCAGGTAGTTCTGCGTGTAGGTCAGGTAGTAACCCAGGTCTGCCAGGCTCTGGTGCTGCCACAGCGCTATCCCCACGATGCCGGCCAGCGCGATGTAGTAGATGGGGAAGATGCGCAGGACCCGCCGCAGGTAGAAGTTGCGGAAGTATCCGGGGCGGTCCTTGCTGTCCAGCAGTATCCCGGTGATCAGGAAACCGGACAGTACGAAGAACAGCAGGACCCCAGTCCATCCGAGGCTGAAGCCCCTCAGATTCAGGTGGTATGCCAGAACCGCGAGGACCGCCAAGGCCCTTAGGCCATCCAGTTCGGGAATGTACTTGGGAAGAGGGTTAACCGATGCCGGTTGAAAGCGGGTTTCTGGTTTCTCTTGAATGCTGACTGTAGCCATTTCCAATTACTTTACCACAAGCCGGCGGGTGTTGTGCTCGGCTGCATGTTATAGTAGGCTGCCCATGGTCGGACGACTCCCGTGGCCTTGAAGCGCACATCACTCATCAATGGAGACGGCTTTGGAAAGGTTCATCATCGAGGGCGGAGCACAACTCCGGGGCACGGTCAAACCCAGCGGCAACAAGAACGCAGCCCTGCCGATTCTGGCCGCGAGCCTGCTCACCGACGAGCCACTCATCGTACGAAACGTTCCCCGCATCCGCGATGTCCAGGATATGCTGGCGCTGCTGTCCGGTCTCGGAGCCGAGATCACGGAGATCACCCCCCACGATCTGGTTCTGCGCGCTCGCAACCTGCGTACCACAGAGTTGAGCAGGGACATCTGTGCTCAGATTCGAGCCTCAATACTGTTTGCCGGGCCGATGCTTGCTCGGGCTGGCGAGATCAAGCTTCCTCCCCCCGGCGGTGATGTTATTGGCCGCAGGCGGGTGGACACCCATCTAGCTGCCCTCCGTGCGCTGGGGGCGGAGATCGAGGTTGTCAACGGGTTCCAGATGAGGGCGTCGCGGCTGCGAGGCGGCGAGATATTCCTCGATGAGGCCAGCGTGACAGCTACTGAGAACGCCCTGATGGCGGCCTCCCTGGCGGGGGGCACCACGGTCCTGTTGAATGCGGCCGGCGAACCCCACGTGCAGGAGTTGGCCCGTTGCCTGAACCTGATGGGGGCACGCATCAGTGGGATCGGCTCCAACGCCATTACCATCGAGGGGGTCGACCGACTGCACGGCGCCGAGGTGGAGCTCGGTCCGGACCACATCGAGGTGGGCAGCTTCATCGGGCTGGCGGCGATGACCCACAGCGAGTTGCTGATCGAGAATGCCGCTCCCGAATACCTCTCGATGGTCTTCATCGCGTTCGAACGGCTGGGCGTGCGTTGCCGAGTTGTGGGTCCCGGGGGTGGCGACGTCGACCCGGCGGGGCAAGGTGTCCAGGGCCGATCCGACCATCCCGTGATGGGGCGCGGGGTGCTGGTCTCCGCGGAGCAGCCGCTGAGGATCGAGAGTGACGCCCACAATGCCGTTCCCAAGATCGACGATGGCCCCTGGCCCGAGAT
>JAJYNT010000166.1 GCA_021786215.1 Chloroflexota bacterium
GTGAAGGCGCCCTTCAGCACCACTATCTGTCCCCACCGCGCCGCCGCCGCCCTCGCTATCTCCCATCGGTCCTCTTGAACCTCCGCCGTGGAAAGCCCCACCAACCGTGACATCTCCCCAGGGTGTGGAGTGAGCAGGTGGTCGGGGCCGATCCTTTCCCACCACCGCTCCTCTGCAGAGAGGGCGTTCAAGCCATCGGCATCCACGACGGTGGAAATCCTAGCTGTGCGCTGGTTGGCCTCCAGGATCCCCATCACCAGTTTCGAGGGGCCCGCACCTCGCCCCAATCCGGGTCCGATCGCCAGGGCGTCGCAGTCGGCCAACATCTCGACCACGCTCTGCGCATTGGCCTCGGCCCGCCCCACGTCTTCTGAGTCCAGCAGCGGCAGATATGTCGCCTCCGGAAGCAGGGTCACAAGGAACACTCGCTGCCAATCAGGCACCGCGAAGGTGACGAGTCCGCATCCGCTGCGTGCGGCCGCTCCACCCACTAGGAAAGGGGCGCCGAGAAAGTCGCGCGAGCCGGCCACTACCAACGCCCGGCCGAACGTGCCCTTGTTGCCGCTCAGAGGCCTTCTCGGAATGAGTTGCCCGACCAGCTCGGCAGTCAACAGCTCACTTCGGATGCCCGCACAGCTCTCGGTTGGCAACCCGATGCCCACCGGCACCAGCTTCCCCACATACTCGGCCGCCGGGAACCGTAGCAGTCCCGCCTTTACGCAGCCCAGTGATATTGTGTAGTCTGCCCTGATGGCGTGGCCCCCTACTGTGCCGGAGTCGGCGTCGATCCCGCTCGGCAGGTCCACTGCCACCAACGGCACGCCGTTGAGTGTTGCCTCCTCATTGGCCGCCGCTATGATCCCGGCGATCGGCTCTCGCGCGGCGCCGCGGATTCCTATCCCCAGCAGTCCGTCGACCACCAGTTCCGCATCGGATATCCATCTGCGCAACAGCTGATAGCCCTCGCCGTCCGCGCTTGTCCCTGTCTCCGCGCCCCCGTCGCGCAGCCGCTGTAGGACGTCCTCAGATCCCACCTTCGGCGCCAGATAGGCCTTGATGGCCCACCCCCCTTCCCGCAGCATGTCCGCCGCAATCAGCGCGTCCCTGCCGTTGTTCCCTGGACCAACCAGAAACAGCGCTGGCCTAAGCGCCCTCGGGAACAGCCTTCCGATTTCGCGGGCTACGGCCGCGGCGGCGTTCTGCTGCAGGGAGTCCAGCGACACCCCCGCTCGAACGGCTGCCTGCTCTATCTCCCTCATCTGGTCGACCGTGACGATCTTCACGAGACCCACCTCACTTTAGCCCTGGGCCACCACCACGGCCACTGCGTTACCTCGGCTGTGCGAAAGACTCACCGACCATGATCTCAATCCCAATCGATCCGCCTCCACCCTCGCTCGCCCGTGCAGGAGCAGGCGCGGCTTCCCGCTAGCCTCCCGTTGCACCTCGACGTCCCGCCACCCGAGCCGCACACCCAGCACCTTGAAGGTAGCCTCTTTCGCCGCGAACCGCGCCGCGAGCGACTCCGCTCTGCCTCTGCTCTGGGCTACCTCACCGGGTGTGTACACCCTCTCCAGAAACCGTTCCCCGTACTTCGTCATGGCATCCACTATCCGATCGATCTCGATTATGTCAATGCCAGTCTCGATCACGTCGCCAATCCAGAATGCAGAGTGAGCCCCGCTCCTACTTACAACCTTCAGCGATTATATCACCACCTCTTCTTATGCTATAATCGCCCACCATGAAAGAGGTGTCCTTCCTGGAGAAACTCGCCGAGACGCTCCTGGAGGGCGGCTTCGTTCGAGCTATGAAGCCGAAGCTGCAGCCGGTCCAGATCGCCAAGGCCCTTACCAGAGAGATGGAACAGGGTCAGGTGGTGGGTGCCGAGGGGCCACTGGTACCCAACGGCTACCTCGTCTACCTCCATCCCGACGATCTTGATGGCTTCGCGGGGTTCCGCACCAGCCTCGAACGCGAGCTCGCCTCCTATCTGCGAGGATACGCTGCCCGACATGGCCTCCGCATGCTCGCGCCTCCAACGGTGAAGCTGCTCGCCGCCGATATGCCTGTGGTCCGGAGCAAGGTCACTGTCAAGGCCGCCATTGTCGACCCTACTCCTGAAGTCTCGCCTTCGGGCGAAGAGCTGGGTCGCAGATTGGAGGGCACGGTGGTCATGCCCGCACTGCCATCGGCGAGTGAACCCGATGAGGCCAGGCCGCAGCCGATGCCCGATACGCCCCTCGTGGAGCAGCCCTCGGCGTACCTTCTGGACGACCGCGATCAGCGGTTCATGCTCAAGGCGGGCGGCACCAGCATTGGGAGGGCGGTCAATAACGATATCGTTCTGGAGGTCGCCGGCGTCTCTCGCCATCATGCTCGCATCCTCTGGGAGCCGGAGCAGTACCTCCTTCTCGACCTTGGCAGCACCAACGGCAGCTTCGTTTCCGGTGAGAGGGTCACCCGCCATCCCCTTTCGAGCGGCGATCGCCTCTCGTTTGGTGGTGCCGAGTTCACCTTTCACCTTGTCGATCCGGAGGAATAGGGGGGATCGTCCTGGCCGCTGACATCGTCATTCTGATCCTCCGTCTCGCGATACTGCTGGTCCTGTATCTCTTCCTCTGGCAGCTGATCGCGGCGATCTGGAGAGATTTGCGCCGCCCTTCGGTGGGAGAGGCTAAGGCTGCACCCCCCCTGGCTCGGCTGATAGTTGTGAACGGTGGAAGCACCTCCTATCAGGAGGGGCATTCCTTCCCTGTCTACGCCACCACGACCATCGGGCGAGGCCCCGACAACAGCCTGATCCTCAGCGATGGCTTTGTCTCTTCCAGCCACGCCACGATCACCTTCCGCGACGGCGGCTGGTGGCTGTCCGATCTCGACTCTCGTAACGGCACCTGGCTTAACGGAGAGAGGATCTCTCGAGAGGTCCAAGTCCGGTCGGGCGACCTTCTGGCCATCGGTCAGGTGAAGCTGAAGCTAGCAAAATGACAAAATGAGACAGCCTCCCCTCCACACTACACGGCGCCGCCGCACAGAGCTTTCACTCCTGCCCCTGCCGATACTGTTTTTGGCCATGGGTCTGGCGATCCTGAGGCTCACCCGTCCCGATCTCGTGCAGGACTGGCCGCTTCAGGAGTCTATCACCGTCGCGGTCCTGCTGCTCACTGCCCACCTCATCCTCTCCTGGAGGATCCCGCACGCGGACCAGTTCCTCCTCCCCATTGCGGGGATGCTGGTCGCGATGGGGCTTGTGGTTGTGACCCGTCTGTCCCCCGAGCTTGCCGTCCGGCAGCTGGTCTGGATCGCCCTGGGGATCACCCTGATGATCGGGACGGTGCTCTTCCTTCCGGACGTCAGAGTCCTGCAATCCTACAAGTACACCGCGGCGATACTCGGCTTTCTGCTGGTGGCAACGACCTTCGTCTTTGGCAAGGATCCCAACCAGAGCGGTGCCCGGTGGTGGCTGGGTTTCGGCGGGGTCTACTTCCAGCCTTCGGAGATCCTCAAGGTGCTGTTGGTGATCTTTCTCGCTGGGTACCTCGAAGACAAGCGAGAGCTCCTCACCTGGAGTTCCAGCCGTCTCGGGCGCCTCAGGCTCCCACCCCTTCCCTACCTGGGCCCTCTAGCTCTGATGTGGGCTGTATCCATGGTCATGCTGGTGGG
This sequence comes from Chloroflexota bacterium, assembly GCA_021786215.1. The sequence continues at coordinate 3,667 of JAJYNT010000166.1, forward strand.
CCAGCGCGATATCGGTGCTGCCCTGCTCTTCTTCTGCATCTTCCTGGCGATGCTCTACGTGGCCAGCTCCCGTGCCGTCTATGTTTGGGGAGGTCTCGCCGCATTCGTGGTCGGCGCCTACATCTGCTTTCTACTCTTCGCGCACGTGCGCCTTCGAGTGGATGTGTGGCTCGATCCCTGGGCTCGGTCCCAGGCTCAGGGCTACCAGGTGGTGCAGGCTCTGGTCGCGATGGCCTCGGGTGGCATCCTCGGCAGCGGCCTCGGCTTCGGCTACCCCGGTTACATCCCCGCGGTCCAAACGGACTTCATCATCGCCGCTATCGGGGAGGAGATGGGGCTGGCAGGAACACTGGCGGTGGTCGCCCTCTACATGATCCTGGTCTATCGCGGCTTCCGGATCGCCCTGGATGCTCGCCACGACTTCGCGGTCTTGTTAGGCACAGGCCTTACAGCCGTGGTCGGCATCCAGTCCTTTGTCATACTGGCAGGTACCACCAGGATCATCCCCCTCACCGGCATTACCCTTCCATTCATCAGCTACGGCGGCAGTTCCATAGTCACGAACTTCATAATCATC
>JAJYNT010000397.1 GCA_021786215.1 Chloroflexota bacterium
CGATCTCGGAGTTGCTGTTTCCATCGATCACCGATACGCTGTTGCTGTTGGTGTTTGCCACGTAGACCCTGTTTGTCGTGGGGTCCACCACCACCGCCGTTGGACGGAAACCCACCGGAATGGTCGCCGCGACGGTGTCGCTGTTCCCATCGATCACCGAGACCGAGTCGCCCCGGAAGTTGGTTACATATATTCGGTTGGTGTTGGGGTTCATGGAGAGCCTGGTGGGCTGCGCGCCTACAGGGACAGTTGCCGTGACCACATTGATGTTGCTGTCGATCACCGAGACGTTGTTGCTGAAGCCGTTGGCCACATAGACCCGGTTGCGGGCCGGGTTTACTGAGACCGCCGTTGGTCCGGAACCGATGCTCAGGGTTGCCACCACTCTGCGGTTTCCCCCATCGATCACCGACAGGGTATTGCTACGTTGGTTCGCCACGTAGACTCGGTTGGTGGTGGGGTTCACGTCGATGCCCGACGGAGAGCTGCCCACCTGGATACTGCCCGTGACGGTTTGAGCTTCCGCCGCCCTTGCGAGCGCTATGATGATCGCAAGCAGCAGAATGGCAATCGCACTCAGTTTCCGATGAGGATTTCTACCCACAAGATCCCCTTTTCTAAGGCAGAGCGCCGCACTCCGAGTGGTATCGCTGGACCAATTGAGCCGCGAAGGCGTCGGGGTTCGTGGCGACGGTGGTCGCGATGTCGTTGAACTCGGCGTAGTAGGGGTTGTTGGCGGGCGGTAGCTGCCCTCCCCAAAGCTCTCGCCACACCTCAGCCTGCTTGAAGAAGGCTCGTTTCTCGAAATTGTAGCACTGGGCTGGGGTTTGCGGCTCCCCCATGGTAGCCAGGTCGGAGGCGTGCTGCAGCTCGTGAGCCAACACGTCTGCAGGGGTCTTGGCTGGGGCTGATTGCAGTTGCGAAGCGAGGATCACCAGCTTCTCCTCCGGAATGAAGGCCCCCAGCACCCCGTGTGGCAGCCGCTCGACCTCAATCAAGATCTCGTTCCGAGTTGCGCTGCTTACCAGCGGGGCGCCTTCGGGCACAGCTCTCAACTGCTGAAGAGCACTGTCCCGCATGGTATTGGGATCTGCGTCCGGCATTTGTGCCGCATTGAGGATCACCGGTCGCTCCCATGCGAAGAGCATTCCATTGGGGCGCTGCTGCAGTCCCCCGGGGCCCAATAGCCAGGTGGTGGACCCGTTGGTAAAGGCGGTTGCGTGGTCACCCTTCCTCCAGACCATCAAGCCTCTGGTGGTCGGCTGGACTGATTGGCCGGTTTGCGGATTGAACTGCTCATCGGCGACAGGCTGGCCTACGACGTCAGGTATAAGTCCCGCGAGCACCGCGAAACCCGTTCTAAACTGAGGGGTGGTTTGGGCGAGAACTGAGCCTGTGAGGTTGGCGAAGATGCCGATGGCGAGGACAACGGCGAGGACGAGGGATCGCATCTCTTTCTCCAGTTTGGCATCCCATCGATTGGGGACAGGATCGATCGATGTGCAGTTCATTAGCAACGGACATGCCACTATTTCGACTGATCTCATACACTTTGAGACACGCTGGGCCCTGTCTCTGCTGGTACGGTTGGTGATAGAAGGGACGGGAGATGGCATCTGGCTTCCTGGTCTACGGCTCTTATGGATATACAGGCGAGCTGATTGTCGGAGAGGCCTTGCGTCGCGGCCTTCGACCGATCCTGGCCGGCCGCGATCGTCTCAAGCTGTACGTGCAGAGCGAGAGGCTGGGTCTCACCTACAGGGCGTTTTCCCTGCTTGACTCTCCCGTGGTGGATGCCGCGCTCAGCGATCTGTCGGCGGTGTTACATTGCGCCGGTCCGTTTTCCCATACCTACCAGGCGATGGTGGATAGTTGCCTTCGTACCAGGACCCACTACCTGGACATCACCGGGGAGCCGGTTGTTTTCGAGGGGCTTCATGGCCTTGATGCCAGGGCTCGGACGGCCGGGGTCATGTTGCTCCCGGGGGTGGGCTACAGCGTCGTTCCATCTGACTGCCTGGCTGCCCGCCTGAAGGCGCGGTTGCCGTCCGCAACCCGCCTCTCCCTGGCGTTCCAGGCAGTGGGCCAGCCATCCAAGGGGACCGCGAACACGGCGCTGGAGGTTATCCGGCGAGGCGCCCTGGCACGCCAGAATGGCGTGCTGACCGAGGTCCCCTGGGGTGCCAAGCGCCGCACGGTAGATCTCGGAGGTGGGGAGGTCGAGACAGTTTGCATCCCCGCCGGGGATCTCATCACAGCCTTCCGCAGCACCGGTATCCCGAATATCGAGGTCTTCGCTGCCCTGCCGACCCTGCTTCGTGCGGGGCTGACCGCGTCGGGCCGACTCGGGGGGCTTGTGCGATCGTCGGTGGCTCAGTATCTGTTGGGATGGCTCATCGAGGCGCTCCCGTCGGGACCCTCGGAGGAAGAGCGCGTTATGGGTGAGAGCCGGCTCTGGGGAGAGGCCAGGGACAACTTTGGGAGGCGTGTGGTGTCGATGCTGCGCGGACCCGAAGTCTACGACCTGACTGCCCTGGCGGCCATGTCGGCCATGGAGCGGGTGCTTGCGGGAGAGCTCTCTCCCGGCTTCCAGACACCATCCACTGCCTACGGGGCCGATTTCGTACTGACTGTTCCGGGAATCACCAGAGAGGACGTGATCTGAGACGGAGGTGGACCTTCTCCTTCCGGTACAGAACTTGCGCCCAGTTCAGATCATAGTGCTGCCGGTTACCCATTCAAAGAAGGAGGTTGGAGATGGCCGCGAAGGTCTGGAGTCTGAGCCACCTGAGCCAGGAGGAGGAGAGGTTGCTAAAGCAGTCCGAGGCTACCATGGGCGGGAAGCTGCTGCTGGCCTACGAACCGGGGCAGGTGGAGCCGGCCCAACTGGATGCGAAGGAGTTGCAGAGCCTCCAGGAATTGGAGCAGAAGCTGGGAATGTCGGTGGTGGCCGTGGCGCCTCGCTCCTGATTGGTCTTCCCTCGATCCGGTTTGCATCAGCCGCGGGGACGAGCAGACATCGACAAGGAAAAGCCGTTTGGCAGCCGGTCAGCCCTCCGGCATGCAGGGGTTCAAGATGAGCCTCTTCATGCCGGAGGATGATACTCGCGTCTCCTTTCGCACCTACTGTCGGCACTCGCCATGTCTCGGCAAAAGTCGTATCCTTCTTCTGCTGCACGAAGAGGGTGCGATGCTCGCCGGAGCTACGCTCGGTATCCACGCCTCTTCATCCAAAGTGGGATTAGAAAGGAATACTCGATGTCGAAACCGAAGGTCTTCGTTACCGCCCCCATCGACGATCGGATTCACGCTCAGTTGGCCGAGCTGTGCAAGGTCAGCCAATGGACGGGGATTGGGCGTTGCCCTGTTGAGGTGGCCGAGAAAGAGTTGGCCGATGCGGAGGGGCTGGTGGGCTACCTGCAGTTCCCGGCGAGCCTCATGGACAAGTCCCCGCGGCTGCGGGTCATAGCCACTTCCTCGGTGGGATTTGACCACGTGGACGTGGCAGCCGCAACCCAACGGGGCATTCTGGTAACCCATACCCCGGATGTCCTCACCGACACCACGGCCGATCTGGCCTTCACTCTGATGCTGACGGTGGCGCGGCGGGTCGGTGAGGCGGAAAGGCTAACCAGAGCCGGCAGATGGGGCAAAGGGGTGGATTCGGGCAACCTGCTGGGGCGGGATGTTCACCATGCCACCCTGGGTATAGTTGGGCTCGGGAGGATCGGGGCGGCGGTGGCCGAGCGAGGCCTGGGTTTCCACATGAAGGTGCTCTATTTCGACTTCGTTCGTCGAGAGGATCTGGAGAAGAAGTTCGGTTATCAGTTCGTGGACTTGGACACATTGCTGCGGGAATCGGATTTCGTCTCGCTCCACGTGCCCCTGCTCGCGGAAACGAAGGGTATGATGGGCGATGCCCAGTTTGCCCTGATGAAGCCCACGGCCTACTTTATCAATGCCGCCAGGGGGCCCATTGTGAACGAGCGAGCCCTGATCGATGCGCTTCGTGAGGGCAAGATCGCCGGTGCTGGGCTGGACGTCTTCGAAAAGGAGCCGGTGGATCCCGAAAACCCGTTGCTGAAGATGGAAAACGTGGTGACTTTGCCCCACATCGGCAGCGCTACCATCGCTACCCGTTGGGCCATGGCGGAGCTGGCCGCCAAGAACGCGCTGGCCGTTCTGCGAGGGCAACCGCCCCTGACGCCGGTAAACCCCGAGGTGCTGCCCAG
>JAJYNT010000233.1 GCA_021786215.1 Chloroflexota bacterium
CAGAACCCGACCACAAGCAGGGCATCGGCACCGATGGCATCACCTATTCCAAACCGAAGTGGAGGAACACACTCGATGGGCACGTATTCGTTTCATAGAGGAGCAATCGTCCTGATGACGCTGTTGGCGGTGACGGCGGTTGTAATGGTCGGCTGCAGCTCCGCTCAGGCCACCCTTGGCAATCCTCCGTCGCCACAAGCAGCTATATCGACCCAGTCCGGGGCACAATCCATCGGAACTGGCGGCAGCAACGCTAAGTATGTATCCATGAGTTAGGCACGGTTCCCGCCAAGCGGAGTGGCGGGAGGTGCCAGGGATGATTTTCGTACATCTGTCGGATGCCGAGCGAAAGGAACTGCGACGGGTGAGTCGGCAGGCAGTCGGGCGAGTTGCCCTCCGGGCGCATATGGTGTTGCTCTCGGATCGAGGGCTTCCGGTGTCTGAGATCGCCAATACCTATGACTGTGGGTGCGATGTGGTAAGGAATTGGCTGCACCGCTACGAGATGGAGGGCATCGCGGGACTGGAGGATGAGCCGCGTAGCGGCCGTCCTCCCAAGGACCCCCTGGCCCGCCACATCGTGGACGCGCAGGCGAGCCAACCCCCTCCCTGTTCGGGCCATGTCCAGAGCTGCTGGACGGTAGCCCTGCTCACAGTCTTCCTGGCTGTCCGGTTCCGACTGGACCTTGCGCGCTCGACGGTGCGCCGCCTTCTGAAGGCGACTAACTGGCGTTGGGCGCGGCCACGCCTGGCTCCTGCCAGTGTCCTGCGACGCAAGCGGGACCCCGAGGCCGAGAAGAAGCTGGCTGCCATCGAGGCTGCGGCGAAGATAGTCGCGCAGGGCATCGGTCACCTGATCTACCTGGACGAGTGCGACCTGCACCTGCTGCCGGTGGTGCGGGCGATGTGGATGAAGGGGCCGCGAGTGAGGGTGCCCACCCCAGGCACCAACGCCAAGCGGGCCTTTTTCGGGGCCCTTGACGCCGCGAGCGGAACCTTCCACTGGGCCGAGCATGACCGCAAACTGGCGGTTCACTTCGTCGAGTTCCTTACGCAACTGGCAGTCACCTACCCGGGCGGTCCGATCTTCCTGGTGCTCGACAACGTCATAACCCATGATGCCAAGGTCGTCCGCGCCTGGTTGCGGGCGAACCCCAGGGTCCGTGTCCTGTGGCTGCCCAAATACGCTGCTCACGAGGCCAACCCCGTCGAACGGATCTGGGGTCTGATGAAAGCCAGGGTCGCTGCCAATCGGCTCTCGGGCAGCATCGATGAACTCACCAACACGGCCCGTCAATTCTTCGCTGAGCTTGCACCCCATCCGGTGCATCTGCCCCAGGTGCCGGTGCCAGCCTCAGAGGCGACGGCAGGCTTGTTTACCGAGCCTTCGCTCCAGGTGGGGCAACTACCACAAGCAGCTTGATTTCGATGCCTTTGTTTTGGATACGTGCTTAGCAGCTCGGCAGAAGCGACCCAGAGCAACAGTGGCGGAAATGTCACGATCGAAGTCACCTGGGAGAACCCTCAGGAGAAGAATGGACCTCTCACCTTCTCGGTGGCCATGAACACTCACTCCGTGAACCTCGACGGCTTTGATTTGAGCGAGCTGGCAGTGCTACGCAACGACAGCGGCCAGCAGGTAAAGCCCCAGCAATGGGAAGCTCCTTCGGGCGGCCATCACCGGTCAGGGACCCTCACCTTTCCCTTCAAGGGTGAATCGGGTAAGCCCATTGTGGGAACAGGGACGAAGACCCTTGAAATGGTGATCCGCGACGTGGCGGGGGTAAAGGAGCGTGTGCTGCAGTGGAAGGTCTCGTGATGGCAACTGGGACCCCAGAGCGAAAGGTGGGCACGGACGAAGCCATGGTCCAGCTATCAGTCGGTCTGACTGTCCCCTTCAGGTGGCGTCTGCTATGGGGCTATCCAGCGCTCTTCGGAATGTTCGGTTCCCTGCTGCTGTTGAGCCTCTACCTTGGGCTCGTGACCCTCGCCCAGGGCTTCAGCCACGCGTCCGACCTGCTACTTCAGGACTGGTATCTCGTTGTGCCCATCGTCCTGGGCTTCGGCGTCCAAGTGAGTCGATTCTTCCTAATGCGAAGGGTGCTCCGCCTGCGGAAGGGTACTGGATCCACCACTGCTCTTGCGGGCGCCGGCACTGGCACCTCCAGCGTGGCTATGCTTGCCTGTTGCGCCCATCACGTCACAGACGTGCTGCCCGTCATTGGATTATCGGGGGCCGCGCTGTTCCTGGCCGATTATCAGGTACCCCTGATGGTCTTGGGCATTGCGGTGAACCTGGTTGGAATTGTGGTGATGCTTCGCACGATCCGCCGGCTCCAGCCCCGCTCCTGAGGGGCCAGCAACCGAATGTGATTTCGACATGTAGGGCACGTGGCGCGAGCGAGCACAGCGCCACGGCTCTGCCCCGCCGCCCGGCGATCAGGCGGCGAGGAGGCGGCGCACAGGGCGCCGCCCTACATTTCAGGATCACTGTGGCGGAGTACTAGCTCGTGCGCCGGGCATGATCCGAGACGGCGGCAGTGGAGGACTCGTTGGCCAGGAGCGGCTGTCGTCGGGCCAGCCAAATCAAGGCCCCTATGGCTACTATACCTCCCGCCATGGAGAGCACCTGGGCCTCCTGGAACCCTCCGAGAAACAATACCTCATGTCGAAGGAATGTGTCCGCGAACTTCAGGATGGAGTAAAGGGTCAGGTACACCAGGAAAAGAGCACCCTTCACCTTCAGTCGAGTTCGGAGCCTCCAGATCAACGCGAGGATGAGCAGGTCCCCGATCATCTCATAGGCCGGAACGGGTTGGTAAGCGACCCCGAGGCTGGGGGCCAGTGCGGCGGGGTTCACGTAGACAAACCCCCAGGGCAGGTTGGTCGCGGGTCCGAGGGAGTCCCCGTTGATGAGGCAGCCGATCCTTCCGATGGCCTGGCCAACCAGTAGCGCTGGTGCCGTCAGGTCCAGCATAAGCGGGATCGAGATTCGGCGGCGGCGGGCATAAATGGCACCGGCCACCACCCCTCCGATGATGGCTCCGTAGATGGCAAGGCCACCATCCTGGATGGCAAATACTGCGGTCGGCCGAGTGATGTAGTAGGGCCATCGATCGATCACGTGAAACAGCCGGGCTCCAACAAGACCGCCCAGAACGCCCCACATTCCCACCCCATAGACGTCGTCCTCGGATACCCCCTTGCGCCTGGCTTCCCGAAGAGCGACGGAGAAACCGGCGACGATGGCCAGGGCGATGAAAAGGCCGTACCACCGCAGGGTGAAGTGGCCCACCTGCACTATAATCGGATCAATGTTGATGACAATCGGACCCATGAGCACCTCTTTCCTTTTGTGGGCTGTGGGTATGACTCACGGCATGGCGTGCGAAGATTATGCCGTTCGGGCCTTAGCCGAGGCTGAGCTACGGCTGAAAGCCCGCTGAGAGTCCCTCCTGCTTCTCATGGCCTTCTCAGACCGATTTCAGATGAGTCTAAGCTTCGTAGCATATAGTCGCTATCATGGACATGACAGTTGTGCCGACCGAGGTCGATCGAGAGACAGCTGATAAGACTGCCCTACTGGGGATGCTGCTGGTCTCCGCGGGGGCCATGGTTGTGGAGATCGCGCTCACTCGGCTCTTCTCCCTGGCTCTCTACTACCATTACGCCTTCCTGGTGGTCGGTATGGCCATGCTCGGTCTGGGGGAGGTGGGCGGCCTACCTGGCGGCTGCTGTGCTCGCCATGGCAACGGCCCGCGCGAGGCAGCGCTCACGGCTACCTGATCGCCCGCTGGGCGCAGAAGCACCTGGCCCCTCCCCCGCTCCCACCGTGATCGACGTAGCCTAGCGGGCTGCAACGCCGGACAGGATAGGGGAATGTGAAGCTCCTCTTGGCGTACGGGCATCCATCCCCTTGACGATGTCCAGCGGGCCAAGATCCTTCACCTCGAGCTCCACGAACCCGGCCCGACCGACGTTCTCGACAGTCTCCCGATCGATATTGGCACCCATCATGGGCCTCACCAGCGGGTTCATCAGTCGCATAATCCTGCGCAGAACCGGCCTGGTCGACAGCACATGCTCGATCAGCAGCAATGGGCCGCCCGGGACCAGGACCCGATGAAGCTCCCTCAACCCCAACACCGGGTCTGGAACAGAGCAGAAGTCGATCAGACTTGCCTGCAGGCCGATTTCTCCGGCACCAGGGCTGTTGGCTTTATCGCGAGCGA